>NZ_JAKNRV010000124.1:0-13855 GCF_023072625.1 Pseudomonas emilianonis | reverse complement strand
TTGGTTCTGTGGTGCGTCAGTCAACATTGCTGCTCCTGACACACCGCTATCGGGGGCAAGCCCCCTCCCACATTGGTTCTGTGGTGCGTCAGTCAACATTGCTGCTCCTGACACACCGCTATCGGGGGCAAGCCCCCTCCCACATTGGTTCTGTGGTGCGTCAGTCAACATTGCTGCTCCTGACACACCGCTATCGGGGCAGGCCCCCTCTCACATTAGTAGCCAGGTCGGGCCTTCAACTGCTCGGAGGCGGCCTTGGCCAGGTCCGGCGGAAGGAAGTCGCGGTCCGGGTTGTAGTCGGCCTTGAGATAGTGCTCCAGGTCTTGCAGATCTCCCGGGTTCAACGTGCCCGCCGCCTGCTTCAAGCGCAAGTTGTCGAGGATGTAGTCGTAGCGGCTGTTGTTGTAGTTGCGCACCGACGCATAGAGCTGGCGCTGGGCGTCGAGCACGTCGACGATATTGCGCGTCCCCACCTGATAACCGATTTCCGTGGCTTCCACCGCGCTCTGGTTCGAGATGATCGACTGGCGGCGTGCCTGGACCTGCTCTACGTCGGTGTTGACCGCGCGGTGCAGGTTGCGCGTGTTTTCCACCACCTGGCGGCGCAGGCCTTCGCGTTGCTGCTCGGTCTGGCCCAGGCGCGAATACGATTCGCGCACTTGCGAGCTGGTCAGGCCGCCGCTGTACAGCGGGATATTCAGGCGCAGGCCGATGGTGCGTTGCGAGGCATCGCCACCGTAAGGCGTGCCGAAGGCATTCGGGTTGCTGAAGCCTAGGGCGTCGGTATCGCCTTTTTCGTACTGCGCCACGGCGTCCAGAGTCGGCGCATGCCCGGCCTTGCGCTGCTTGAGGGTTTCCTCGGCCGCGGTGACCGCGTAGTTGCTGGCGAGCAGGTTCAGGTTCTGGCGGCCGGCGGTTTCGACCCAGGCCTTGGCGTCGTTCGGCAGCGGCGGCAGCACCGGGAGTGTATGCACAATGCCCTGGATCGAGTTGTATTGACGGTTGGTCAGCGTGATCAGCGCTTCGAAGGCGTCATCCACCTGGCGTTGCGCGACGATCCGGTTGGCTCGCGCGGTGTCGTAGCTGGCCTGGGATTGCAGCACGTCGGTCTTGTCCGACAGGCCCACGTCGAAGCGCTCGTTGGACTGGTCGAGCTGGCGCTTGAATGCGTTTTCTTCGGCCTTGGTGGAGGCCAGGTTGTCCTGGGCGCGCAGCACGGCGAAGTAGTTCTCGGCGCTTTGCAGGATCAGGTTCTGTTCGGTGGCCGAGAGTTGCAGCGCAGCCTGTTCGTTGACAGCTTCGGCGGCTTGCAACTGGAACCAGCGGTCGGCGCGGAACAAGGGTTGGCTCAAGGTCGCGCGCCAGGAATGCGCATCGCGGTTGGCGGTGGCGGCCGGGGTGTCGATCTGGGTGCGCGAATTGTTGATATCGGCACCGGCCGACAGGTTGGGCAGCAAGCCTGCGCGGGCCTGGGGCACCACTTCTTTTTGCGCGTCGTATTGGGCGCGGGCGGCGGCCAGGTCGGCGTTGTTATTCGCCGCTTCCTGGTAAACGCTGACCAGGTCGGTTCTGGCGGACAAGGGCGCTTCAGCTGCCCAGACCATTCCGTTGGTCGCACAAGACACGGCAAGAGCCAGTGAAAGTTTGCGCAGCATGAATTGATCCCTAGTGTGAATATTACGATAATAATTTATCGCCCAACGCTACGGCTGGCCATTCCTGGCGTCAAGCATTGGGGCAGTCCCCGAGTGTAGTGGCGGTTACACGGCACAACAATCCTGCAATTGCGCCATTCATCACGCTGTTTGCTCCGCTATTGGCAATTTGCCCCCACCCTGGTCTAGACTGGCCGCGTTCTTGTCGGGGTGCCTTGTTGGAAGGCTGAGATCGGTAAATACCGGATCCCGTTGAACCTGATCAGGTTAGCGCCTGCGTAGGGAACAAGATTTCTCGTCACCCGGCGAGTCCTCTTGTGCTTCGTCCGGGATGAGCGTTCGACCATCGAACAGCCCTCGCGTACTTAGCACAGCACTGTTTTCAGTGCGTCCATCCGTCACAGGTTCGCTCCGACAAAAATCCACCGCCTGGATAGTTGGAGAGCCCGTGATGAGTACAACACCAAAAAATACCGTGCATTTGAGTGAATCGGCCAAGGTCGACTCCGGCTCCGTGCAACCCTTTACCCGCTCGCAGAAAGTCTACGTGCAAGGCACCCGCCCGGACATCCTTGTGCCGATGCGCGAAATCAGCCTTGATGTGACCCCCACCGATTTCGGCGGCGAGATCAACGCCCCCGTGGTGGTCTACGACACCTCCGGCCCCTACACCGACCCCAACGTCATCATCGACGTGCGCAAAGGCCTGGGCGATGTGCGCTCGCCGTGGATCGAGTCGCGTGGCGACACCGAACGCCTGTCCGGCCTGAGCTCGCACTTCGGCCAGCAACGCCTCACGGATGCCGAACTGACCGCGCTGCGCTTTGCCCATGTGAAGAACCCGCGCCGTGCCAAGGCCGGTGCCAACGTCACGCAGATGCACTACGCGCGCAAAGGCATCATTACCGCCGAGATGGAATACGTCGCCATCCGCGAAAACATGAAGCTCGAAGAAGCCCGCGCCAGCGGCCTGCTCGATCAGCAACACGCCGGCTACAGCTTCGGCGCCAGCGTGCCGAAGATCATCACCCCGGAATTCGTGCGCGAAGAAATCGCCCGTGGCCGCGCGATCATCCCGGCCAACATCAACCACACCGAACTGGAACCGATGATCATCGGCCGTAACTTCCTGGTGAAGATCAACGGCAACATCGGCAACAGCGCCCTGGGTTCGTCCATCGAAGAAGAAGTGGCGAAACTGACCTGGGGCATTCGCTGGGGGTCGGACACGGTGATGGACCTGTCCACCGGCAAGCACATCCACGAAACCCGCGAGTGGATCATCCGCAACTCGCCGGTACCGATCGGCACGGTGCCGATCTACCAGGCCCTGGAAAAAGTCGGCGGCGCCGCTGAAGACCTGACCTGGGAGCTGTTCCGCGACACCCTGATCGAACAGGCCGAGCAGGGCGTCGACTACTTCACCATCCACGCCGGCGTCCTTCTGCGCTACGTGCCGCTGACCGCCAAGCGCGTCACCGGCATCGTCTCGCGTGGCGGCTCGATCATGGCCAAGTGGTGCCTGGCGCACCACAAAGAGAACTTCACCTACACGCATTTCGACGAAATCTGCGAAATCATGAAGGCCTATGACGTCAGCTTCTCCCTCGGCGACGGCCTGCGCCCAGGTTCGATTGCCGACGCCAACGACGCCGCGCAATTCGGCGAGCTGGAAACCCTCGGTGAGCTGACCAAGACCGCCTGGAAGCACGACGTGCAAACCATGATCGAAGGCCCCGGCCACGTGCCGATGCAACTGATCAAGGAGAACATGGACAAGCAGCTCGAATGCTGCGACGAGGCGCCGTTCTACACCCTCGGTCCGCTGACCACCGACATCGCGCCGGGCTACGATCACATCACCTCCGGCATCGGTGCGGCGATGATCGGCTGGTTCGGTTGCGCCATGCTCTGCTACGTCACGCCCAAGGAGCACCTGGGCTTGCCCAACAAGGATGACGTGAAGACCGGGATCATCACCTACAAGATCGCCGCGCATGCAGCCGATCTCGCGAAAGGGCATCCCGGCGCGCAGATCCGCGATAACGCGCTGAGCAAGGCGCGCTTCGAGTTCCGTTGGGAAGACCAGTTCAACCTCGGCCTCGACCCGGATACCGCGCGCTCGTATCACGACGAAACCCTGCCGAAGGACTCGGCCAAGGTCGCGCATTTCTGTTCGATGTGCGGGCCGAAGTTCTGCTCGATGAAAATCACCCAGGAAGTGCGTGAATACGCGGCCAACCAGCGCATCGATGCGGTAGATGTGGAAGTGGCCAAGGGCTTGGCCGAACAGGCGGAGCGGTTCAAACAGGAAGGCAGTCAGCTCTACAAGAAGGTCTGATCCGAGGTTGTAGGCGCTTTTAAGGGCCTTATCGGGGGCAAGCCCCCTCCCACACTTGAAGTGTTCACAATTCAAAATGTGGGAGGGGGCTTGCCCCCGATAACAATCTTTCAAACAACAAATGCCCCTCAGAGATTCCATCCTTGAGCATTCAACCCAGCACCTATTCCCCCGACATCGCAGTGCCGACGAACAAACGCGTCTTCGGCGCCCGCGACCTCTTCTCCCTGTGGTTCTCCCTCGGCATCGGCCTGATGGTCCTGCAAACCGGCGCGCTGCTCGCGCCCGGCCTGGGCCTGGCCGGTGGCTTGCTGGCGATTTTCCTCGGCACCCTGGTCGGCGTGCTGTTGCTCGCCGCCGTCGGTGTGATCGGCAGCGACACCGGCTTGTCCGCCATGGCCGCTCTCAAGCTCAGCCTCGGCGCCAAAGGCGCGAGTCTGCCGGCATTATTGAACCTGCTGCAGCTGATCGGCTGGGGCGCGTTTGAAATCATCGTCATGCGCGATGCCGCCAGCCTGTTGGGCGCGCGGGCGTTCAGCGACGGCAGCCTGTTGGCCAGCCCGCTGCTGTGGACCCTGTTTTTCGGTGGCCTGGCGACCCTACTGGCGGTCAGTGGCCCGCTGACGTTCGTGCGGCAGATCCTGCGCAAATGGGGCATCTGGCTGCTGCTCGCGGCCTGCCTGTGGCTGACCTGGAACCTGTTCGCCAAGGCCGACCTCGCCACACTGTGGGCCCAGCCCGGTGATGGTTCGATGCCCTTCGCGGTGGGGTTTGATATCGCCATCGCCATGCCGCTGTCGTGGCTGCCGCTGATCGCCGACTACTCGCGCTTCGGCAAGCGCGCGAAAAGCGTGTTCGGCGGCACGGCACTGGGCTTCTTTATCGGTAATTTCTGGCTGATGAGCCTGGGCGTGGCCTACACCCTGGCGTTTGCGCCGAGTGGTGAAGTGAACGCGCTGTTGCTGGCGCTGGCTGGCGCAGGGCTGGGGATTCCGTTGTTGCTGATCCTGTTGGATGAGTCGGAAAACGCCTTTGCCGATATTCACTCGGCGGCCGTGTCCAGCGGGATTCTGTTGCGCCTGAAAGTCGAGCACCTGGCCTTGGCCATCGGTGTGCTCTGCACGCTGATCGCCTGCTTTGCTCCGTTGGCGCAGTACCAGAACTTTCTGCTGTTGATCGGTTCGGTATTCGCGCCGCTGTTTGGCGTGGTGCTGGTCGATCATTTCATCCTGCGCCGCCGCGGCCAGGGCGTGCTCGCCGCCCTACGCTGGACGGCGCTGCTGGCCTGGCTGGGTGGCATCGGCACCTACCACCTGCTGGCCAACCTGTATCCGGATATCGGCGCGACCCTGCCGGCACTGGTGCTGGCAGGGCTGTTGCAGTTCATCCTCGGGCGCGCCTTCAACGGCGTGCGGGCACCAGCTCAGGCTTGATGATGCCTTCCAGGCGCGAGTAAGGAATCTGCAGCTCGACATGGCCCAGGGCATACGGCGCGATCGTGGTGGTGGGGTACTTGAGGGTCACGCTACCGGAAGTCAGCGCCACGTTCGGGGTTTTCTGGAACGGGTAGCTCTTGACGAATTCCGGCTCCAGGCTCAGGCGGGTGCTGATCAGCCAGCTGTTGTGTGCGACCTGGGCGGCTTTCCAGAAGGCCTCTTCCTTGCCGGGCAGCAGCATGTCGCTCAGCGAAAGGGCTTTTTGCTGCTGGCGCGAATAGTTGATGAAGGCGCGGCCCGGTTCGCCGTGGGTGGCGCCCTGGTCCAGGTAGCTGGACAGTTCGATGATCACCAAGCCGTCATGCTGCTCACGTACCTTGGCCTGCAAGTACATGCTGTTGCGTGGTGCGGCGGTGCTCAGGAACTGCTCGCGGTAGGTCGCCAGGCTCGACGGCAGCGGGTCGCTCGACCGGGTGCGGGTCATTTCCAGCAGGCGTTGTTCGATCAGCGCGTCGAGCCTGGGCTCCTTGGCAAAATGCACGGTGTCGATATTCACCAACGGGCAATCGGCGTTGGTGCAGTCCGGCTTGCTTTGCTCGCTGGCGTCGCGGGTGGCGTCCAGCGGGGCGCGATAGTTCGGTTGGAACAGGCTCTGGCAGGCGCCGAGGGTCAAGGCGATACACGCCACGGAGGCGATTTTTAAAAGCGACATGTAGGGTCTTCGTCCGTCGATAAGCGCGAAATTTATGGAGCTTCGACTACCGGCATGGCAGTCAGTTCGCCACTAAGCTGATTAGAGTGAGTTTGACGCCCGCCGTCTATCCCGGCAACCGGAAAGGGGCTGCGCCAACCGGCGAGAGCGCGTTAGGATGGCGCGAATTGCACGGGCATAACGAGGAAGGATATGACGGACATCGCGAAATCCACGCCGAGCACGATTGAGATCGTTCAGCGCGACAATGCCTACCAGGGTTTCTACAAGCTCGATCGCGTGCAACTGCGCCACGAAAAATTCGACGGTGGCATGAGCCGGGTGATCAACCGCGAAGTCTTCGTGCGGCATGACGCCGTGTGCGTGCTGCCCTATGACCCGCAGCGCGATGAAGTGGTGCTGATCGAGCAGTTTCGCGTCGGCGCCATGGGCCGTACCGCTAACCCGTGGCTGGTGGAAATGGTCGCCGGCCTGATCGATAAGGATGAAGAACCGGAGGAGGTTGCACACCGCGAAGCCGAAGAGGAAGCTGGGCTGACATTCTCCGCACTGTGGCCGATCACTAAATATTTCCCTTCGCCCGGTGGCAGTACCGAATTCGTCCACTTGTACCTGGGGCGTTGCGACAGTTCGGGCGCCGGTGGCGTCCATGGACTGGAAGAAGAAGCAGAAGATATCCGCGTCAGCACCTGGGCTTTCGAAGACGCCTTGCAAGCGGTGCGTGATGGTCGGATATCCAATGCGCCCAGCATTATTGCCTTGCAATGGCTAGCGCTCAATCGAGCGGAAGTGAGGGGGTTATGGCAGTAAAGGCACGGGAACGATACCGAGTTGACCTGATCGGGCTGCAAGCCGCCTGCGAGGCCAACTATGCGCGGCTGATGCGCCTGCTGCCGGACATGCGCCACGCCCCCGAGGCGCGGCGCATTGCCGTGACCCATGGCGACCAGATGCTCGGCGTGCTGACCCTGGAAGTCATCGTCAATTGCCCCTACACCACCACCCTGCGCGTGCGCCAGGAACACAGCCTGCCGTGGCTGCCGGTGCCGCAACTGGAAGTACAGGTGTACCACGATGCGCGAATGGCCGAAGTCATCAGCGCCGAACATGCGCGACGCTTTCGCAGCATCTATCCTTACCCGAATGTGTTCATGCACCAGCCCGATGAGAAAGCACAACTCAATGTGTTCCTCGGTGAATGGTTGAGCCACTGCCTGGCCCTGGGCCATGAGTTCGCAGCCGTGCGATAGATGTGAACTGCGTCTGCTTCCTTGGGTTTCCTCTTTGTGTCCTGCCCCAGCATAATCGCGCCACACGTCCATTCCTGTGATTGCCTTGGGAGAGCGCCTTGCCTCGCGTATCCACCGTGACCCCCGATGCACCGGCGTTGCTGGTGCAGTTGTCCGACAGCCACCTGTTTGCCGAGGCCGACGCCACGCTGTTGGGCATGAACACCCGCGAAAGTTTGCAACGGGTGATCGACCTCGTGCGCGAGCAGCAGCCCCGGGTCGACTTGCTGCTGGCCACGGGGGACTTGTCCCAGGACGGTACGCTGGCCTCCTATCAGCACTTTCGTGAGATGACAGCGTTATTTGGTGTCCCGACGCGCTGGATTCCCGGCAACCACGACGAGCCGCAGATCATGGCCCACGCCGCCCTGCACAGCGACCTGCTGGAGCCAGTGGTCGACATTCGCAATTGGCGCATTACCCTGCTGGACTCCGCCGTACCCGGTTCGGTGCCCGGTTATCTGCAGGACAGCCAACTGCAACTGCTGGCCCAAGCCTTGAGCGAAGCGCCGCACCGCCATCATCTGGTGTGTTTCCACCATCATCCGGTGCCCATCGGGTGTGCGTGGATGGAACCCATCGGCCTGCGCAACCCCGAGGCGCTGTTTGCCGTCCTGGACCGTTTTCCCCAGGTCCGGGCCTTGCTCTGGGGCCATGTACACCAGGAGATCGACCGCGAGCGCAACGGCGTGCGCCTGCTGGCCTCGCCGTCCACCTGCATCCAGTTCGCGACGGGCAGCGAAGACTTCAACGTCAGCACCGAGGCGCCAGGCTATCGCTGGCTGCGCCTGCATGCCGACGGGCGGTTGGAGACTGGGGTCGAGCGGGTCAAAGACTTTGCTTTTACCGTCGATTACGCCAGCAACGGCTACTGAAGGTGGGAGGGGGGTGCTCCCGATAGCGGTGGTTCAGTGCCACGTGTATCAACTGGCAGCCTGTCATCGGGAGCAAGCCCCCTCCCACATGGGTTCTGCTGTGACTGGAAGACAGGGGACTCGCCACCCCGATCCCTGTAAACTGCGCCTTTTTGGCGCAAGCACGGAGAGCCCGGCATGTCCGCTTCGATCCTGTATATCCACGGTTTCAACAGCGCGCCTGCGTCCAACAAGGCCAGCCAGTTGATCGGTGTGATGGACACCCTCGGCCTGGCCGAGCAGTTGCGCGTGCCGGCCCTGCATCACCACCCCCGTCAGGCCATTCCTCAATTGGAGGCGGCCATCGCGGAACTGGGGCGGCCACTGCTGGTCGGCAGCTCCCTCGGCGGCTACTATGCAACCTATCTTGCTGAACGCCATGGCCTCAAGGCGCTGCTGGTCAACCCGGCGGTCAGCCCCCATCGGATGTTCGACGGTTACCTGGGCACGCAGAAGAACCTCTACACCGATGAAACCTGGGAACTGACCCACGATCACGTCACGGCGCTGGCCGAGCTGGAAGTCCCGGCACCCCAGGACGCCGCGCGTTATCAGGTGTGGTTGCAGACCGGGGACGAAACCCTGGATTATCGCCTCGCCCAGCAGTATTACCGGGCCTGTGCCTTGCGCATCCAGGCCGGTGGCGACCACGGTTACCAGGGCTTTGCCCGGCAGTTGCCGGCGCTGTTGAGCTTTGCCGGCATTGGCGCCGATCAGTATCAATCCTTCGATTTCGCGGCACTGTAATTGCCTTGCAAATCCCAGGTTACTTTTTAATCGAACGAATCACGACGAGACCCCATGGCCACTCCCAGCGCTAGCTCTTATAACGCCGACGCCATCGAAGTCCTCTCGGGCCTCGACCCGGTGCGTAAACGCCCTGGCATGTACACCGACACCAGTCGGCCGAACCACCTTGCCCAGGAAGTCATCGACAACAGCGTCGACGAAGCCTTGGCCGGGCACGCCAAGTCGGTGCATGTCATTCTTCACGCGGACCACTCCCTGGAAGTGTCCGACGACGGTCGCGGCATGCCGGTGGACATTCACCCGGAAGAGGGCGTGTCGGGCGTCGAGCTGATCCTCACCAAACTGCACGCCGGCGGCAAGTTCTCCAACAAGAACTACCAGTTCTCCGGTGGCTTGCACGGTGTGGGTATTTCCGTGGTCAACGCCCTGTCGACGTTGGTGCGGGTCAGGGTCAAGCGCGACGGCAACGAATATGAGATGACCTTCGCCGATGGCTACAAAGCCACCGACCTGCAGGTGATCGGCACCGTTGGCAAGCGCAACACCGGCACCAGCGTGTACTTCGCCCCGGACCCGAAATACTTCGATTCGCCAAAATTCTCCATCAGCCGCCTCAAGCACGTGCTCAAGGCCAAGGCGGTATTGTGCCCGGGCCTGCTGGTCACCTTTGAAGACAAAGGCACGGGCGAAAAGGTCGAGTGGCGCTACGAAGACGGCCTGCGCTCCTACTTGGAAGACGCTGTCAGCGACTTCGAACGCCTGCCCAACGAGCCGTTCTGCGGTAGCCTGGCCGGGAACAAGGAAGCCGTTGACTGGGCGCTGCTGTGGTTGCCCGAGGGCGGCGACAGCGTGCAGGAAAGCTACGTCAACCTGATCCCCACCGCCCAGGGCGGCACCCACGTCAACGGTTTGCGCCAGGGGCTGCTCGACGCCATGCGCGAGTTCTGCGAATACCGCAGCCTGCTGCCGCGCGGCGTGAAGCTGGCGCCGGAAGACGTGTGGGAGCGCATCGCGTTCGTGCTGTCGATGAAAATGCAGGAGCCGCAATTCTCCGGCCAGACCAAAGAGCGCTTGTCGTCCCGCGAGGCGGCGGCGTTTGTCTCTGGGGTGGTCAAGGACGCCTTCAGCCTGTGGCTCAACGAACACCCGGAACTGGGCCTGGCCCTGGCGGAGCTGGCGATCAACAACGCCGGGCGTCGCCTCAAGGCCAGCAAGAAGGTCGAGCGCAAACGCATCACCGCGGGCCCGGCACTGCCGGGCAAACTGGCCGATTGCGCCGGGCAGGACCCGATGCGTTCCGAGCTGTTCCTGGTGGAAGGTGACTCCGCCGGCGGTTCCGCCAAGCAAGCGCGGGACAAGGAGTTCCAGGCGATCCTGCCGTTGCGCGGCAAGATCCTCAACACCTGGGAAGTCGATGGCAGCGAAGTCCTGGCCAGCCAGGAAGTGCACAACATCGCCGTGGCCATCGGTGTCGACCCCGGCGCGGCGGACATCAGCCAACTGCGCTACGGCAAGATCTGCATCCTCGCCGACGCCGACTCCGACGGCCTGCACATCGCCACCCTGCTGTGCGCGCTGTTCGTGCAGCACTTCCGTCCGTTGGTGGATGCCGGTCACGTCTACGTCGCCATGCCGCCGCTGTACCGTATCGACCTGGGCAAGGAAATTTTCTACGCCCTCGACGAAGGCGAGCGCGATGGCATCCTCGACCGCCTGATCGCCGAGAAGAAACGCGGCAAGCCGCAGGTCACGCGATTCAAAGGCCTGGGTGAGATGAACCCGCCGCAACTGCGCGAAACCACCATGGACCCGAACACGCGGCGCCTGGTGCAGTTGACCCTGGACGACTTCGCCGCCACCTCGGAAATGATGGACATGCTGCTGGCAAAAAAACGCGCGCCGGACCGCAAGTCCTGGCTGGAGTCCAAAGGCAACCTCGCCGAGGTCCTGGGCTGATGCGCACAGGTTTCGCCCTGGCGATCCTGATGTTGAGCGGGTTGGCGGCCACCCTGGTGGTCGCCGCGCCCGTGGCTGAGCTCAAACTGGTGTCCGAACACTCGGTGGACGGCATGCGCGGCGGTAACCTGTCGGGCCTGGCGCTCTGTGGCAACGCGTTGTGGACGGTTTCCGACCGTGACGACGACCAGATCTACCGCCTGGATATCAGCGCGCCGACCTGGCAGGCCGAAACGCTGAAGATCGACGTGCCGCCGGTGCCTGACTCCGGCCTGCCGTGGGGGCTGCGTTCGCGCACCAAGGCCGCGTCGCTGATTCGCGGTGGCGACCTGGATTTTGAAGGCATCAGTTGCGATGCCGCCGGTAACCGCTACGTGGTCAGCGAAGCCCATGCGGCGGTGCTGAAAGTACCGGCGAGCGGTGTGCCCGAGTGGTTGAAGATCGCCCCCGGCATGGTGCGTGAAGCCCGCGCCAGCGGTATGTTGCTGCATTTCAATGCCTTGTTCGAAGGCCTGGCGGTGAACCCCGAAGGCAATCAGATCTGGCTGGCGGCGGAGCGTGAGCGGCGCGGGCTGATTTCCATCAAACGCCCGCAAAGCCTGTGGGATTGCGAGGGCGCGTGCGTGCTGTTGAGCGAGGCCGGCCAGGAAGTGCAGCCGGCGCAGTTCCCCAACGCCAAGGCGGTGTCCAAGGACTTTTCCGACCTGGCGCTGTTCAACGGCAAGTTGTTTACCCTGGAGCGCAATGCGTTTCAGATTTGTCGGCGCGATGCGGTCACGGCCAAGGTCGAGCTGTGCTGGTCGTTTGCTGACGAAACCCTGACGCCCGAGCGGCGCTACGCCCAGCCGTATGGCCTGGCCGAAGCCCTGGTGCTGGACGCAGACGGTGCCTGGTTGGGCATCGACAATAATTTAGGCGCGCGTGCCGATGGTGAGAAACGCCCGGTGGTCTATCGTTTCGCCGCCCCCGCCGGTGGCTGGAGCGCTCAGCCATGAGTCACCCCTGTTTTGAATTGACCCGGCGCCGCGGCATTTCCGCGGCGCCCTACCAAACAATGATGAGGCCCGCATGAGTGACATCCTCGCAGACAGCTTAGACGGCGTAGAACGCCGGTCGCTGGCTGACTTCACCGAAAATGCCTACCTCAACTACTCCATGTACGTGATCATGGACCGTGCCTTGCCGCATATCGGCGACGGCCTGAAGCCCGTACAACGGCGCATCATCTACGCCATGAGTGAGTTGGGCCTGGACGCAGATTCCAAGCACAAGAAGTCGGCGCGTACCGTCGGTGACGTGCTCGGTAAGTTCCACCCCCACGGCGACTCGGCCTGCTATGAAGCCATGGTGCTGATGGCCCAGCCGTTCAGCTACCGCTACACGCTGGTGGATGGCCAGGGTAACTGGGGTGCGCCGGATGATCCCAAGTCCTTCGCCGCCATGCGATACACCGAGGCACGCCTGTCGCGTTATTCGGAAGTGCTGCTCAGCGAACTGGGCCAGGGCACCGCGAACTGGGGCCCGAACTTCGACGGCACCCTCGACGAACCCCTGGTGTTGCCGGCACGTTTGCCGAATATCCTGCTCAATGGCACCACTGGCATCGCCGTTGGCATGGCCACCGACGTACCGCCGCATAACCTGCGGGAAGTCGCCGCAGCCTGCGTGCGCCTGCTCGATGAGCCCAAAGCCACGGTCGAGCAGCTCTGTGAGCATATCCAGGGCCCGGATTATCCGACCGAAGCGGAAATCATCACGCCGCGCGCCGACCTGCTAAAAATGTACGAAACCGGCAAGGGCTCGGTGCGCATGCGTGCCGTCTACCACGTCGAAGACGGCGACATTATCGTCACCGCGCTGCCGCACCAGGTGTCCGGCGCCAAGGTGCTGGAGCAGATCGCCGCGCTGATGCAGGCCAAACCGTCGAAATTGCCGCAGGTCACTGACTTGCGTGACGAGTCCGACCACGAAAACCCGTGCCGCATCGTGATTATTCCGACCAACAGCCGGGTCGATCATGAAGTGCTGATGCAGCATCTGTTCGCCAGCACGGACCTGGAGTCCAGCTACCGGGTCAACGTCAACATCATCGGCCTGGACGGCAAGCCGCAGCTGAAGAACCTGCGCAATCTGCTGGTGGAGTGGCTGGAGTTTCGCGTGCAGACCGTGCGTCGCCGCCTGCAGTTCCGCCTGGACAAGGTCGAGCGTCGCCTGCACCTGTTGGACGGCTTGCTGATTGCCTACCTCAACCTGGATGAAGTGATCCACATCATCCGCACCGCCGAGCACCCGAAAGCCGATCTGATCGCGCGTTTTGAACTCAGCGAGATCCAGGCCGACTACATCCTTGACACCCGTTTGCGTCAGTTGGCGCGACTGGAAGAAATGAAGCTGCGCGACGAACAGGACGCGTTGCTCAAGGAGCAAGCCAAGCTGCAAGCCCTGCTGGGCAGCGAAGCCAAGCTCAAGAAGCTGGTGCGCAGTGAGCTGATCAAAGACGCCGAGACCTATGGCGACGACCGTCGTTCGCCTATCGTTGAGCGCGCAGACGCGAAAGCACTGACAGAAACCGAGCTGTTGCCAAACGAGAAAATTACGGTCGTTCTGTCGGAAAAGGGTTGGGTTCGTTCCGCCAAGGGGCATGATATTGATGCGACGGGCTTGTCGTACAAGGCTGGCGACGGCTTCAAGACCTCCGCTGCCGGGCGTTCCAACCAGTTTGCGGTGTTTATCGACTCCACCGGGCGCAGTTACTCGGTGCCGGCGCACACCTTGCCGTCCGCGCGCGGGCAGGGCGAGCCG
>NZ_JAKNRV010000123.1:0-13875 GCF_023072625.1 Pseudomonas emilianonis | reverse complement strand
CATTTTGAAACCAAGGATACCGGCAGCCTGGGCCATTGCTTCGATGATCAACACGCCTGGAAACCCGCCTGGGCATACGGCTGCTGGCGCGCTCCACCCGCAGCATGCGCCTGACCGAGGAAGGCCGGCGCTACCTGGACAGTGTGCGCGTGGCGCTGGAAGCCTTGTCTGAGGGTGAGCAGGCGATCAAGCAACAAGGCCAAAGCCTGAGTGGTTGGCTGCAATTGGCCGCGCCTTCGGATTTCGGGCGCAACGTGCTGTTGGGCTGGCTGGATGAGTTCAAGCTGGAACACCCGAACATCCGCGTTCAGTTGTTGCTTAACGACAGTAACGCTGACCTGTTCCGCGAAACCGTCGACATCGCCCTGCGCTTCGGCGTACCCCGCGACTCCAGCCTGGTAGCGTTGCCGGTGGTGCCAGGCCACCGGCGCATCGCCTGCGCCAGCCCCGCCTATCTGGCGCGCCATGGCGCACCGAGCACGCCGGCACAACTGGCGCAACACAACACGCTGCGCTACATGCGCCAGGGACGGGCCAACAACACCTGGTACTTCCGCCAAGGCGCAGAGCTGCAGGAGGTCGACGTGACGGGCGACTATTTGAGCGACGACGGGGAAATCGTGCGGCGCTGGGCATTGGCCGGGCATGGCATTGCCTATAAAGCCAACCTCGATATCGCCAGCGACATCCAGGCCGGAAGCCTGGTGCCGCTGCTGACCGACTGGCAGGGCGAACCCACGCCCTTCAACCTGATGTGCCCCCATCGCCTGCAAGTGTCGGAACGGGTGAAAGTGCTGCATCGCTTCCTCCAGGCACGTTGCCAGAGGCTGCTGAGCACATGAAGAAACACGCCCGAGGGCTTGTTCCAGAGCCTGCGAGTCTGGTATTGCATGGCACACGTTTTCCTGCCTTGAGGAGCTTTCCATGATTTACCGCACATTGGGCCAGTCCGGTTTGAAGGTCAGTGCCTTGACCTTGGGCACCATGATGTTTGGCGAACAGACCAACGCCGAAGACTCGCTGCGCATCATCGACAAGGCCTGGGACCAGGGCATCAACTTCATCGACACCGCCGACGTTTATACGGGCGGCCGTTCGGAAGAGCTGGTCGGTGAAGCCATCGCCCGTCATCGCCAGGACTGGGTAGTGGCGTCCAAGGCCGGCTTTGGCCCGCCGGACGGTTTGCCCAACCGCAGCGGTTTGAGCCGCAAGCGTATTTTCAACGCACTGGAAGCCAGCCTTACCCGTCTCGACACGGATTACCTGGATATCTACTACCTGCACCGCGAAGACCACAACACCCCACTGGAGGTCACCGTGTCGGCGATCGGCGACCTGATTCGCCAGGGCAAGATCCGTTACTGGGGCCTGTCCAACTACCGTGGCTGGCGCATTGCCGAAGTGATTCGCGTGGCCGAGCGCCTGGGCGTGGACAAACCGGTGATCAGCCAACCGCTGTACAACATCGTCAATCGCCAGGCCGAGGTCGAGCAAATCACTGCCGCAGCCGCCTATGGCTTGGGCGTGGTGCCTTACAGCCCGCTGGCCCGTGGCGTGCTCAGCGGTAAATACGCACCCGATGTGACACCCGAGGCCGGCAGCCGTGCCGCACGCCAGGACAAGCGCATTCTGGAAACCGAATGGCGGGTGGAGTCGCTGCGCATTGCCCAGCAGATCCAGCAATATGCCCAAGGGCGTGGCGTGGGGATTGTCGAGTTCGCAATCGCCTGGGTACTGAACAACGCGGCCGTCAGCTCTGCGATTGTCGGGCCACGTACCGAGGCGCAGTGGGATGCCTATACCGGCGCGCTGGACGTGAAGCTCACGGCTGAGGATGAGGCATTTATTGACTCGCTGGTGACGCCGGGACACTCGTCCACCCCCGGCTTCAATGATGTCGGCCATTTTGTGTCGGGCCGCATGGCGCGCACGTAACCCCCTGGAAAATCGCGGTTCACTGCCCTCCTGACGAGGGCAGTGAGAAAAACCTGCATGAAACGCCCCAAAACAGAGCCACCCTCTGACGCCAAAAGCACTATATTCCCCTGCTGAAATCCCCCCTCTTTTGTATCCAACGGTTTTCGCGAGGACAGCGTGTCTAAAGGTGTTGTGTTATCGGTCTTGGCCTCGGTGCTGTTTGCCGTGATGTATTACTTCACGTCGCTGCTGACACCCTTGAGTGGCCTGGAGATTTTCGGCTGGCGCATGTTACTCACCATGCCGTGTATGACAGTGTTCATGCTCGTCAGCGGGGAATGGCGGCGGGTATGGGACTTGCTGCGGATGCTGGCGGCCAGGCCGCGAGTGATTGGCGGCATAGTGGTGTCGTCGGCACTGCTCGGCGTGCAATTGTGGCTGTTCATGTGGGCGCCGCTGAACGGCCGCAGCCTGGATGTGTCGCTGGGCTATTTCCTGCTGCCACTGACCATGGTGCTGACCGGGCGCCTGGTTTACGGCGAGCGCTTGTCGCGCCTGCAACAGATCGCCGTCTTGTTTGCTGCCCTTGGGGTACTTAACGAGCTGTATCAGGCCGGCGGTTTTTCCTGGGCCACGCTGGTAGTGATCATCGGCTACCCGGTGTATTTCGTGGTGCGTAAATACCTGACCACCGACCATTTGGGCGGGCTGTGGCTGGACATGGCGCTGATGCTGCCGGTGGCGTGGTGGTTTGTGCAGAGCGGCGAACAGGGTTTTGCGGTGATGGAGGCCCATCCGAAGTTGTACGCATTGATTCCGATGCTGGGCGTCATCAGTGCCTCGGCGCTGGTGAGCTATATAATTGCCAGCCGTTTATTGGCATTCAGCCTGTTCGGGCTACTCAGTTATGTGGAGCCGGTCTTGTTGCTGGGGGTGGCGTTTCTGTTGGGGGAAGGTATCAAGGCGGGCGAATGGCTGACGTATATCCCGATCTGGCTGGCGGTGATGGTGCTGGTGTATGAGGGCTTCAAGCACTTGGTGCGTCAGCGCAGGGCATGAGTGAACGAGCGGATGTCGGTGGTGGGGGCATCCATTCCCTCCGGGGCTGTGTCGCGACTTAACCGATTCGCACCTGAGCCGTTGGTTGCTCAGGCGTGCCGAAATGCTTTTCCAGAAAGTCGGCCACGGTATTCAGTTGCTTCCTCCTTTTGCCGTAAATCGGGATGCTGCTCTGCGCCTCATTGCCTACATTTTCCAAGGCGGCACCCATCACTTCTTTCTTAACGCCAAACAGATTGCCAAGCCGATTGTTTTGGTTCAGCTCAAGCAATGTCCCCGTGACCGGGTTCTTCGCGATTGTCTCGATAGCGTAAGCCACGTCTTCAGGAACGCCCAACGCTTCCAGCGCCGTCCCCAGGCCATGGCCAGGGTTTCTGAGCTGTTTGAGGAACTCGTCGTAGAGCCCTCTCCGATTATTGGCGCCCACATTGTCCAGGAGAACATTGCGCAGATTCGCGTTGTATTTCTTACGTGTCATCCTTACGAGCGGCTCGTTATTGTTCAGCCCGTTACGCACCAAGTACTGCCCGTCCGCGCTACCGCCATGCAGGTTGCCGTAAGCATCATAATTGTAAAGCACCTTATTTCCATCCGCGCGCGTCCCGACGTAGGTGACCTTGCCGTCCGGCGACAGGTTGTAGAGCTGCGTATTGGTTAAGCCATTGACCGGCACCGGCGGGGTGCTGGCGTCTTTGTTCAGGCGCGTAAAGATGTCCCCCTTCTCATACGCATAACTGCCGATCACCGCACGGGAATCGCCAGCGGCAAATTTTTCCAGCACCTGCTTGACCCGCTCCACTTGCTTTGGCGCCGCACCACGGGCGAAGTGTGCAGCAAACTTGTCCCGCGCCTTTGGATCGCTGAGCGACGCCTTGTGCCAGGCCGTCATTTCCTCAGGGGTATTGAATGCGTGAAACGACTGGCCTTCTTTCTCCGGCAAATACATCAGAAAGTTCGGACCTTCGGCGGTAGCCGGCGTGCGCTTGACCATTACGATGTCGTTGGATTGCGCGCCATCGACGGCGAAGGTAGACACCTGCACCCCAGGCGCTCCCGGCTTGTCGGGCCTGACGGCGGCATAAGCCAACGCGCGTCCCCCGGCACTCAGAGAACCGTTCTGGAACTCTGACTGCACGCGGTCCATGTAGGTTTGAAACGCCAGGTCGACTGGGTCCGAGTCGCTGACCGAGCGGATGCTGCGAGTGAAAGCGACGGGCTGACTGTGCGCGTAAGGCGTAGGCGTCTGCGGGTTTGCACAGGACGTATTGATCATAGGGAGTATCTCGGCGGCATGAATACTGAAGTACGGCATCCCTGCATCAAGGTACAGGCTGTTTCCTGCGGCCCTGTCATCTTTGTGGGTGCTGATCGAGATACGGTTCCGCACAAAAAAAGCCCGGCAGAGGCGACCTCTACCGGGCTTGTGGTGACGATAACGTGATCAGTCGGCGGTCAATACACCGCGACGTACCTGGTCACGCTCAATGGACTCAAACAGTGCCTTGAAGTTGCCCTCGCCAAAGCCATCATCGCCCTTGCGCTGGATGAACTCGAAGAACACCGGGCCCATCAGGGTTTCCGAGAAGATCTGCAACAGCAGGCGTTTGTCGCCTTCAATGGACGAGCCGTCGAGCAGGATGCCGCGCGCTTGCAACTGGTCCACCGGCTCGCCATGGTTCGGCAGGCGGCCTTCGAGCATTTCATAGTAGGTATCCGGCGGCGCAGTCATGAAGCGCATGCCGATCTTCTTCAACGCGTCCCAGGTCTTGACCAGGTCGTCGGTGAGGAACGCCACGTGCTGGATGCCTTCACCGTTGAACTGCATCAGGAACTCTTCGATCTGCCCGGCGCCCTTGGACGACTCTTCGTTGAGCGGGATGCGGATCATGCCGTCCGGGGCGCTCATGGCCTTGGAGGTCAGGCCGGTGTACTCGCCCTTGATATCGAAATAACGCGCTTCACGGAAGTTGAACAGCTTCTCGTAGAAGTTGGCCCAGTAGGCCATGCGCCCGCGATACACGTTGTGCGTCAGGTGATCGATGACCTTGAGGCCGGCACCGACCGGGTTGCGCTCCACGCCTTCGAGGTAGACGAAATCAATGTCGTAGAGCGAGCTGCCTTCGCCGAAGCGGTCGATCAGGTACAGCGGCGCACCGCCGATGCCTTTGATCGCCGGCAGGTTCAGCTCCATCGGCCCGGTTTCGATATGGATCGGCTGGGCGCCCAGTTCCAGGGCGCGGTTGTAGGCCTTTTGCGAATCCTTCACGCGAAACGCCATACCGCACACCGATGGGCCGTGCTCGGCCGCAAAGTAGGAGGCGATGCTGTTGGGCTCGTTGTTGAGAATCAGGTTGATCTCACCCTGGCGATACAAGTCAACGTTCTTGGAGCGGTGGGTCGCGACTTTGCTGAAGCCCATGATCTCGAAGATCGGCTCCAGGGTGCCGGGTGTGGGCGATGCGAACTCGATGAATTCAAAGCCCATCAGGCCCATTGGGTTTTCGTATTGGTCAGCCATGTTCGGCGCCTCTTCATTCTTGTGATGAACGGATGTCAATTGCCAGCAAGGATGAAGCAGGAGGGAGGCGCACACGAGAGACCTCGCACGCTACGGGCGAGGAAGTCACCAAAGATCAGGGGGGAGCCGAGTAGCTTCATGGTTACATCAGTCTCTGACGGCTGAGGCTTGCGTGAGCGCAAGTCCATATTCTTGTATGCGTAAATCGATTCTACACAGCGTAACAGTATTTGTCCGCCCTCTTATCAAATCCCCATTGGCCTGGACGGAGCAAGGGGTTTGTTGCACAGGTAGATGCCGAGCAGGATCACCGCGCCGCCCAACAACATGGGTGGGGTCAGTTGCTCATCCAGCAACACCGCGCCGCAAATGACCGCGGTCAGCGGATTCAGGGCGATAAACACACCGGCTCGGGTCGCGCCGATTCGGCGAATACCGTCATACCAGCCGATATAGGCCACCGCCGAGCCCACCACCCCGAGATACAACAGGCCGAGCAGTTGCGGCAGATGGACGGCGGCCAGCGCATTCAGAGTGATCCTGCCACTGATGAGGGTGGTGACCATCAGCATCCCCGTGCCCAGCAGAATCGACCAGGTGACCGTTTGCAAGGGGCCCAGGCGTTGGTTGAGTTCACGGGAACACAACGAGTACACGGCCCACCCCACCACGCAGCCGAAGATCAGCAAATCGCCGCGCCAGGCGTAGTCTGCCCCCTGCAACAGTTGGGGGTTGCGACTGACAATCACCGTGCCCGCGCCGGCCAGGCACAAGGCAATCCCCAGCCACCTGGCTGCACCCAGGCGCTCCTTGAACAGCAACCATGAAGCCACGCCGATCACCGCTGGGTTCAAGGCGACAATCAAGGAGGCTCGCGATGCATTGATGTAATGCAGACCGTAAAAGAAACACAGGTTGTAGAAAAAGATGCCGAAAAAACCCAGCACGGCCAGACGCACGAACTGCCTGGCGTCTGGGCGACTCAGGCGCACGCGTGCGCAGGCCATAAAGACCAATAGCGCAACACTCGCCAATAGAAAACGCAGTGTCGCTGCCAGCAGCGGTTCTAGGTCGGCGGCCAGATAGCGGCCGGCCACGAAAGTCCCACCCCAGATCATGGTCACAGCGGCGAGCTTCAGGTAGGTCGAGTGGTCCGGAGAAGATGTCATCGGTGGGTTGCTCTGTGGCTTGCAGGATTGGCGTATCCTCCAGCTAATGATCAATCATCGTAAAATGAGTAAATACTCATGACGCTCACGCAATTGGAAATATTCTCCCGGGTCGCAGAACTGCAGGGGTTCACCAGCGCGGCCCATCGCCTGGGGATCAGCCAGTCCGCTGTGTCCCACGCCATCAAAGCCCTGGAGCAAGAGCTGGGCGTCGAGCTATTTCGACGTCATCAGTCCCAAGTTGAACTCAGCGACATCGGCCGGCAACTGCTGATGCGTGCCCGCACACTGCTCGGCGTGGCCGACACCTTGCAGCAGGAAGCCTGCGACGCGCGCGGGATGAAACGCGGCACCCTGCGCATCGGCTCTTTCGGCCCCACCTCATCCAATCGCCTGCTGCCGCGCATTCTAAAGCGCTACCGGATGCAGTATCCGGGCATTGAAGTGCATGTCGACGAAGGCCCGGATCGCCAGGTGATCCAATGGCTGGATGAGCGGCGTATCGATGTAGGGTTTGTAGTGTTGGAGCACGAACGATTCGATACGTTTGCGCTGTTCAAAGACCAAATGGTCGCCCTCTTGCCCGCCGCCCACCCCTTGGCCGAACGCTCATGCGTGGCGTTGAAGGCGCTGTGCGCTGACCCGTTCATCCTCACTGAAGCCGGTTCGCTGGAGCTGGTCTCGCGACTGTTCGACACGGCTCGGCTGAGCCCGAATGTGCGTTATCGCTGCTCGCAACTGCTCAGCACCCTGGAGGCGGTAAGCCGTGGTGACGGCGTCAGCGTGGTGGCGCAGGCGTCGTTGCCCGAAACGCCGGATGCGCGCTACACCGTGCGTCCGCTGTCCCCGCCGGTCAGCCGCGAAATTGGCCTGGCGGTGCTGGATCAACGCCAGTCGACGCCTGCGACCCTGGCCTTCATTCATGTAGCGCAGAGCGTAGATTTCTCACCGGCGGCGAGCTTAATCGGGCCCGGCCATCTATCATCCAGTTAATCGTGTGCCGCCCGGCACGCCCCATCCCACGACAGACCGTCCGCCCCATGCCCCTGACCATCAACGCCCCGCGAAAGCGCGCCACGCGCTATCTGATCACCGCGCTCAGCGCACTGCTACCGATCGGGGCGGGCGTGGTCATCCTGCATTGGCAGGCTGAACACACCCTGCAACAAAGTACCGCGCAGACGGCCCAGGAAGCCGTGCGCCAGTTCGACCTGATGCTCGACAACACTGCCCTCGCCGCCCAGGCGTTACTGCCGCTGGCCGGTCAGCCCTGTGACAACACGGTAAAACTGGCACTGCGTGAACAGGTCACGCGCCGGCCGTTTGTAAGGGCGACCACCTTGTCCTGGCAGAAAAACATCTATTGCAGCTCCCTGTTCGGCGGTGGTTACGAATCACCGGTCAACCCGGAAGATTATGTCAATGGGCGCTTATGGTTGATGAATGGCAATCCGGTCACACCGGATACCGCGCTGTTGGTATACCGCCTGGTCGACGGCGATAAAGGCGCATTTGCATCGATTGACGGCTATCACCTGAGCAACGCCCTGCGCCTGATCAGCCACAACGCAGAGCTCGTCCTACAGGTCGGGCCTCACTGGATGGGCGCTGACGGCAAGGTGCGCGACAGTGCGCTGCCGGTGTTTGCCGTGGCCCACCACCACCTGGCGTCCACGCGTTATGGCTACAGCGTCGACGCGGGCATGCCGGCCGGGGAAGTCTGGCGCTATATGCAGGATCGTTACCCGGCGCTGTTCATCCTGGTGGGATTCTTTGGCGCACTGGCGGGTGCGTCGGCTCATTGGTTGCAAAAACGCTCGTCAGCCCCGACCCACGAACTGCACCGGGCCTTGGGCGCCAATGAGTTCATCGCCTATTTCCAGCCGGTGGTACGCGGCGATACGCGCGAGTGGGCTGGCTGCGAAGTGCTGATGCGCTGGAGCCACCCCAAGGAAGGCCTGGTGCGGCCGGACCTGTTTATTCCACTGGCTGAGGACTGTGGCCTGATCGTGCCCATGACTCGCGCGCTGCTGCGCCAGACGGCGGCGCAATTGGCGCCGCATGCCGAGCGTTTCGCCCGCGGTTTCCATATCGGCGTGAACATCACCGCCCGTCATTGTCAGGACCTGGCCTTGGTGGAGGACTGCCGGGAGTTTCTCGCTGCCTTCACGCCTGGCCAGGTGATCCTGGTGCTGGAGTTGACCGAACGCGAACTGATCAAGCCTACCGACATCACCCGCCGCCTGTTCGATGCGCTGCACGAACTGGGGGTGATGATTGCAATCGATGACTTCGGCACCGGTCACTCCAGCCTGACCTACTTGCGTAACTTCAATGTCGACTACTTGAAGATCGACCAGAGCTTTGTCGCCATGATCGGTGTAGATGCACTCTCGCGGCATATTCTGGACAGCATCATAGAGCTCTCCGGCAAGCTCGACTTGGGCATCGTTGCCGAAGGCGTGGAAACAATCGAGCAATGTGAATACCTGGCAGCACAAGGCGTGGATTTCCTGCAGGGTTACCTGTTCGGGCGCCCGCTACCCTGCGATGAGTTCATTAAATCTCTGACCAGCCATTGAATAGCCATCTACCGCGCCGATGAAAGAGTGTTAATTAGCTAAAGACATGATTTACTCGTGGCGGATTAACTACTACAATTTTTCATACCTGTGCAGAACTCGCAGGAAGGCCTCTTTCTCGAGTCGCCTTACCGCTCTTGGCTTATAGCGTTATCTGCAGTTGATATCAGCCAAATACACTATTGGAGTAAATATTTTGTCCAGACTCGCCGAATTTCGCGCAGCAGAAAAAGCCCTTCAAGAGCAGCTTGCCCAGCTGGAATCCCTGAAGAACGACGCTGGCCTGAAGAAAGAAATCGAATTCGAAGAAAAACTGCAAGCGTTGATGAAGAGCTACGGCAAGGGCCTGCGCGACATCATTTCCATCCTTGATCCTAACCCAGGCAAGGCCGCAGCGAGCGCGACCGCACCAAAACAGCGCCGCGCGCGCGTGGTCAAGGTTTACCACAACCCGCACACCGGCGAACTGATCGAGACTAAAGGCGGCAACCACCGCGGCCTGAAAGCCTGGAAAGAACAGTATGGCGCCGCCACTGTAGATTCCTGGCTTCGCAGCTGATCGAAAATGCACTTACAAAGAGCCCCGCAATAGCGGGGCTTTTTTGTTTAACGGTTCGAATGCGAACTTAAATAACATTTCACTTTGTTCAAAAATGTTGGGGACAGCGCCTTTCAAAGTTTCAGGCTGTCGCGCACCGAACGGACTTCATCCTTGCTCGCTTCGTATGCTTGCGCCTGGCCCGCGTATGAAAAAACAAAGGCTTTATCGGTATCAACAGCGCCAACCAATGTTTGCGAGAGTACGTGCCGGCCGTTTTCGGTAATCACGCAAGTAGTTTCCAGCGCTTCAAGACGACTCAATGTTGTAGGGTGCATCTTGCTGCACACACTTTGATAGCCGCCCTGGGCAAAATCTTTCTGGATGGACTTGCGCATTTCCAGTAACACGCCCTCAAGATTGACGGCATGCCCGGCCTCGATCGGCGTGCCCGTCAACTCCATGACCATCACTGTCGCGCCATTTTCATCATTCTTGATTGCCCGCTGCCGAGACACGTTTTGAGTGCTGGCTGGCGTCTCTTTGTCAGTGACCACTTCTTCGATTTGCCAGCCACTGGGCCAGTGGATTTCCGGTTCGGCCGCCAGCACCAAGGGGCTACTCAACAGCAAACACAACGCGCTCAACAGCGGTGTACGACATTCGATCATTGCAAAAACACCCCAGGTTCAAGCGCCAAAGTTTGCGGCCCAGCCCCCGCGAGTCGCAAGGCCTGCGTGACCTTTTTCATTTGGCGCAGTGGGCGGGCCTTGCGTATCATGGCCAAGCTGCACGAATGCTTGCCGCAAGCCAAGGGAACGCACCTCTCATCTCACGCCGCGTTTGCCCCATTTTTTCTGGAGGGTCCATGAGCCTGCACGATCTGAACACTTTCCCGGGCGTCACCGCCCAACCTGACACCGCCACGTCGAACTTCGTGTTCAATCACACCATGCTGCGGGTCAAGGACATCACCAAGTCCCTGGATTTCTACACCCGTGTCCTGGGATTCTCGCTGGTAGAAAAGCGCGACTTCCCGGAAGCCGAATTCAGCCTGTACTTCCTGGCGCTGGTGGACAAGGCCCAGATTCCGGCGGACGCCGCCGAGCGCACCCAGTGGATGAAGTCGATCCCAGGCATCCTGGAACTGACCCACAACCACGGCACCGAAAGCGATGCCGACTTCGCCTATCACAATGGCAATACCGACCCACGTGGCTTTGGCCATATCTGCATTTCGGTGCCGGATATCGTGGCTGCGTGCGAGCGTTTCGAGGCCCTGGGTTGCGACTTCCAGAAGCGCCTGAACGATGGCCGCATGAAAAGCCTGGCGTTCATCAAGGACCCGGACGCTTACTGGGTTGAGATCATTCAGCCAGCGCCGCTGTAAACATCCCACGCAATAAAAAACCCCATGCTTACACATGGGGTTTTTCATTTCCGGGCTGGATTTTATGCCGGCGCCGAGCTACGGATCAGGTGATCAAAAGCGCTCAGGGAAGCCTTGGCGCCCTCGCCCACCGCAATCACGATCTGCTTGTACGGCACAGTGGTCACGTCACCGGCAGCGAAGACGCCTGGCAGTGAGGTTTCGCCACGTGCGTCGACAATGATCTCGCCACGGGGCGACAGTTCGACCGTGCCTTTGAGCCAGTCGGTGTTCGGCAACAAACCGATCTGCACAAAGATGCCTTCCAGGTCGATGGTCGTGAACTCGCCGCTGTCACGATTCTTGTACACCAGGCCGGTGACTTTCTGGCCATCGCCTTTAACTTCACTGGTCAGCGCGCTGGTGATCACGTTGACGTTCGGCAGGCTGAACAGCTTGCGCTGCAACACAGCGTCGGCGCGCAGCTTGCTGTCGAACTCAAGCAAGGTGACGTGGCTGACGATACCGGCCAGGTCGATGGCGGCTTCAACGCCGGAGTTGCCGCCGCCGATCACTGCCACGCGCTTGCCCTTGAACAGCGGGCCGTCGCAATGCGGGCAGAAGCACACGCCCTTGGCTTTGTATTCCTGCTCACCCGGCACACCCATTTCACGCCAGCGGGCGCCGGTGGCCAGGATTACAGTTTTCGACTTAAGCGTCGCACCGCTTTCAAAGCGGATTTCGTGCAAGTCACCGGCATTCTTCGCTGGCACCAGGCTGCTGGCACGCTGCAGGTTCATGATGTCCACGTCGTACTGACGCACATGGGCTTCAAGCGCGCTGGCCAGTTTCGGCCCTTCGGTTTCCTGCACCGAGATAAAGTTCTCGATGGACATGGTGTCCAGCACCTGGCCGCCAAAACGCTCCGCCGCGACACCGGTACGGATACCTTTGCGCGCAGCATAAATAGCCGCCGCCGAACCGGCCGGGCCACCGCCGACCACCAGCACATCGAATGCAGCTTTGGCACTGATTTTCTCGGCGGCTTTTTCGATGCCGCTGGTGTCGAGCTTGGCGAGGATTTCTTCCAGGCCCATGCGGCCCTGGCCGAAGTTCACACCATTGAGGTAGACACTTGGTACAGCCATGACCTGACGCTCATCGACTTCGGCCTGGAACAGCGCGCCATCGATGGCCACGTGGCGGATGTTCGGGTTCAGCACGGCCATCAGGTTCAGCGCCTGGACCACGTCCGGGCAGTTCTGGCAGGACAGCGAGAAGTAAGTCTCGAAGCTGAACTCGCCTTTGAGGGCACGAATCTGTTCAATCACTTCGACACTGGCCTTCGACGGGTGGCCACCGACTTGCAGCAGGGCCAACACCAGCGAAGTGAATTCATGGCCCATGGGGATGCCGGCAAAACGCAGGCTGATATCGGCACCCGGGCGGTTGATGGAGAACGAGGGCTTGCGCGCATCGTCACCATCGGTTTTCAGGGTAATCAGCGTGGTGAGGCTGGTTACGTCCTGCAAAAGAGCCAGCATTTCCTGGGACTTCGCGCCGTCATCGAGGGAGGCGACGATCTCGATCGGCTGGGTGACCCGTTCCAGGTATGACTTCAACTGAGCTTTAAGATTGGCGTCCAACATACGGGCGATTCCTTTTGATTCGGTAAAAAAAACGCCCGAGCGAATCTCGCCCGGGCGTTTTTGAGGGCGGTTGCAGCTTACTTAGGTGCGGAATCCCGCCCTTGATGTGTCACAGACTTAGATCTTGCCGACCAAGTCCAGAGACGGAGCCAGGGTGGCCTCGCCTTCTTTCCACTTGGCTGGGCACACTTCGCCTGGGTGGGCAGCGACGTATTGAGCGGCTTTGATTTTGCGCAGCAGCTCGGAAGCGTCACGGCCAACACCACCGTCGTTCAGTTCAACGATCTTGATCTGACCTTCCGGGTTGATCACGAAAGTACCGCGATCTGCCAGGCCGGCTTCTTCGATCAGCACGTCGAAGTTGCGGGAGATGGTCAGGGTTGGGTCGCCGATCATGGTGTACTGGATCTTGCCGATGGCTGGCGAGGTGTTGTGCCAGGCAGCGTGGGCAAAGTGGGTGTCGGTGGAAACGCTGTAGATTTCGACGCCCAGCTTTTGGAATTCGGCGTAGTTGTCAGCCAGGTCTTCCAGCTCGGTTGGGCAAACGAAGGTGAAGTCGGCCGGGTAGAAGAACACTACGGACCATTTGCCTTTCAGGTCAGCGTCAGACACGTCTACGAAGTTGCCGTTTTTGTAGGCGGTCGCTTTGAACGGTTTTACTTGGCTGTTGATGATAGGCATCGTTGACTCTCCGTCAGGGGTTAGTAAGTTGATGAGATGAATCCTACCCACTCTTGCGGCCGATGGCTCATTGGCAAACCTGATGCTCGCGATTGGCTTTCTCTATCAACTGACAGTATTAATAGAAGAAATCTCAAATCAGCGGCTGGGTGGCCAGGGTCATGCCAAGAAAGGGCGTCGCTTCAACATAGCGCATGGCGGATTTCATGTCGCTCCAGCCGACGTAACTCATCAACGACTTCAAATCCCAACCGCTGCGATGGGCCCAAGTGGCAAAGCCCCGGCGCAGGGAGTGGCTGGTGTATTGCTCGGCCGGGATGCCCGCACGCTCCAGGGCCTGGCGCAACAGCGGGATCACGCTGTTGGGGTGCAACCCCGCCTCGCCCACGTTGC
>NZ_JAKNRV010000122.1:0-14053 GCF_023072625.1 Pseudomonas emilianonis | reverse complement strand
CCTCGGTGGCCGGCAGGAAGCGCGAGGGGTCGCTGAGCATCTCGGGCTTTTGCGCCACGTCCACCATCAGGCGGCCTTGGGCGCCGAGGGTCGGCAGGCTTTTCACCAGGCTGTTGGCCAGCGCGTAGTTGCGGGCTTCGGCGGCGAGCTTGGCGCGGTCCCAGATTTTCTGTTCGGTGAGTTGGCCATCTGAGGCCCACTGCGCAAAGGTGGCATCACAGGCCGCCGGTTGGGATTTGCCGGTCAGCCAGAGTTTCTCGGCGGTCTTGTAGCCTTCGGCCTTCAGATTGTGCGTGAGCTGGAACTGGCCATGCAGGCAATCCAGCTCGACGAAATTGAGCTTGGGGTCGTAGTACTTTTCAAAGGTCTGCCAATCGCCACGGTCGGCCAGCCAGCGCAACCAACGCAGCTTCATCCAGTTGGCTTGGGGCAGGTCGCCGTTTTTAGCGAGGAATTGTTCGATTTCCTCGTTGCTGGCGGTCTTCAGGCGGGCGGTCAACTCGTCGTAGGCCAGGTACGGCGTCAGCGGATAATCGGCCAGGGCCTGGCTGTATTGCATGTACGGCCCGGTATCGCCCTTGGCCAGGGCGCGTTTGGCCTCATCGTAATATTGACGTTGGGTGGTGATGTCCACGGCCTGGGCGGATTGAGCGGCAGTGGCGGTAAGAAGCAGACAAGATAAAAAGTTGAAAAGGCGACTGCGCATGAGACGTCCGTGCAGAGAAATCACGACTAGCGCCGGCACTGCCGACACTCATTACCCCTAGCTTAGCCTTTTGCCTGCGGCCGGTGAAAGCTTTGCTGGCCGGTTCGTTCAAGTTCGCCGAAATTGTCCTACAGAACGCGTCAGTAGCGAAAATGCCGGCCGCATCCCACCCTCAACTCAGGTAGAATGCGCGCCCAGTTTTTGGAGAAGCGTATGACCCTGCTCAAATTCAGCGATGTGTCCCTTGCTTTCGGCGCTATGCCGTTGTTGGACAAGGTGTCCTGGCAGATCGCCCGTGGTGAGCGGGTGTGCATCATCGGCCGCAACGGCACCGGTAAATCCAGCATGATGAAGCTGGTAAAGGGCGACCAGAAGCCCGATGAAGGCTCTGTTTGGCGTGCCCCCGGCCTCAAGATTGGTGAATTGCCGCAGGAATTGCCAGTGGCCGACGGACGGACAGTGTTCGACGTGGTCGCCGAAGGCCTCGACGGCGTTGGCGCGTTGCTCGCCCAGTACCATCACCTGGCGCAGAACTGCGTCACCGAAGAAGACCTGGACAAGCTGATGCACGTCCAGCAAGACCTCGAAGCCCGTGACGGCTGGCGCCTGCAGCAACTGGTGGACAGCACCCTGAGCCGCCTGCAACTGCCGGCCGACAAGACCCTCGCCGAATTGTCCGGCGGCTGGCGTCGTCGCGTGCTGCTGGCCCAGGCCCTGGTGTCCGAGCCGGACCTGCTGCTGCTCGACGAACCGACCAACCACCTGGATATCGGTGCGATTGCCTGGCTCGAAGAAGCCCTCAAGGATTTCCAGGGTGCCGTGCTGTTCATCACGCACGACCGGTCCTTCCTGCAGAACCTGGCGACACGCATCCTCGAACTGGACCGTGGTGGCCTGATCGACTGGAACGGCGACTACGCCAGCTTCCTGGTCCACAAGGAGGCCACCCTGGCCGCCGAAGATACCGCCAACGCCTTGTTCGACAAGCGTCTGGCCCAGGAAGAAGTGTGGATTCGCCAGGGCATCAAGGCGCGCCGCACCCGTAACGAAGGCCGTGTACGCGCACTGAAAGCCCTGCGCGTTGAGCGCGGTGAGCGTCGCGAGCGCACCGGCAAGGCCAACATCATGCTGGAAACCGCCGATAAGTCCGGCAAACAGGTGATGGTGCTGGATAACGTCAGCTTCCATCACCCGGACGGTCCGTTCCTGATCAAGGACTTCTCCATGGTCCTGCAGCGCGGCGACCGCATCGGCCTGCTCGGCGCCAACGGCACCGGCAAGACCACGTTGCTCAAGCTGATGCTCAGCGGCCTGCAGCCGACCAGCGGTAAAGTGGAAGAGGGCACGCGCATCGACGTGGCCTACTTCGACCAGTTGCGTCACCAGTTGGACCTGGAAAAAACCGTGATCGACAACGTCGCCGAAGGCCGCGACTTTATCGATATCGACGGCCAGAGCCGCCATGTGCTGAGCTACCTGGGCGACTTCCTGTTCAGCCCGCAGCGCGCCCGAACGCCGGTCAAGGCCTTGTCCGGTGGTGAGCGCGCGCGCTTGCTGCTGGCCAAGCTGTTCAGCAAGCCGGCCAACTTGCTGGTCCTCGACGAACCGACCAACGACCTCGACGTGGAAACCCTCGAGCTGCTGGAAGAGGTCCTGCTGACCTTCAACGGCACCGTACTGATGGTCAGCCACGACCGGGCATTCCTCGACAACGTGGTCACCAGCACCCTGGTCTTCGAAGGTGAAGGCAAGGTGCGCGAGTACGTCGGTGGTTACCAGGACTGGCTGCGCCAGGGCGGCTCGCCGCGTCTGCTGGGTGTGACCGAGAGCAAGTCCGGCAAGGCCGACTTGACCTCCGCCGTCGTGGCCCCTGCGGCCGCCGCTGCACCGGCTGCGGAAGCCGCGCCTGCCGCGAAGAAGAAACTCAGCTACAAACTGCAGCGTGAGCTGGAAGCCTTGCCGGGTGACATCGACGCCAAGGAACAGCAGATCGCCGCGGTCGAAGCGGAAATGGCTGACGCGGGTTTTTACCTGCGTCCGGCGGCCGAAACCGCCAAGGTCATCGCGTCCCTGGAAACATTGAACCAGGAGCTGGAAGGGTTGGTTGAGCGTTGGGCCGAGCTGGATGCCTGATTGATTCCAATGCATTAAAAAACCCGGTGTTCATCTGATGAACACCGGGTTTTTTATAGGAGATGAGTTCAAATGTGGGAGCAAGCAAGCCCCCTCCCACATTGGATCTCCATCGGTCTTACGAGCTTTTTACCAGCTTCACCGCCAGCACATCGCACGGTGCGCCGTGCAGTACGTCATTGGCGGTGGAACCCAACAGCAATGCCAGCCCGTGACGGCCATGGCTGCCGACGACGATCAGGTCGCAGCCCTGTTCCTTGGCCAGGTGATGGATTTCCTGGCGCGGCTGACCATAGGTCAGGTGGCTCTGATCTTTTTTCAGGCTCGGGTACTTGGCGATCAGGCGCTCAAGGCGTTCCTTGGCTTGATCGAATTGCTGCTGTTGCAATTGAGACAGGTCCATCGGCACGTCGCCGCCAAAGGCCATGGCCATCGGTTCGACGATGTGCACCAGGGACAGCTTCGCAGTGTCGCCAGCCAGATCCACGGCGCGCTTGATCACTGGATCGCACTCTTCGGTCAGGTCGACGGCGACCAGAATATGTTCGTATGACATGGGGCGTTCCTCCAGGGGACTGCAATAAGTTCAGTATGGCTGCTTTCAGGCGGATGGGGTTGCGTCAGGTCAAATCCGCTCATCTAGAAATTCGGGAGTACACATATGACGGTCTGGATAGTGGTGTCAATCCTCGCGGTGGTTTTGAGCCCCCTGGCATGGCTGCGCCCGTCGCGTCATCAGAGCGGGCGCATGGCCCTGCGCATGGAGGCGCGCCGTATGGGCCTGGCGATGCAACTGTCGCCTCAGGAATGGCCGCACTGGCTCAAGCAGGAGCCACCGAGCCCGTGTGCGCAATACCACCGGCCACGACGCGGCAAGGTCCCTGCGCTATGGAGTTACTGGCAGTTGGAGCCTGGGGTGTGGGTCAATCAATGGCAGGAACCGTGCGTGGATGAGAAGTTGTTGGCGCATTTTGCGACGCTGCCGGCCAACGTCTACAAAGTCGAGGCGGACCGGCAAATGATCGCATTGTGCTGGGGCGAGAAGGGCGAGGTGAGTGATCTGCAGGCCATTGACACGTTGCTCAAGGCCCTGGCCTGAACGCCGGACAATAAAAAGCCCGACATCATCATCGGGCGGGGTTGGCCAGGCAGGCCGGTAACTCTGCGTGTTCCACGCCGGGTATTCATCCAGGCGCTTTGACTATTCTTTCATGGCTGCCGCAAGCCTAGCCGGATATCCGGATCTGTACAGCCATTTTCAACATCGTGTTGATTATTGATTTTGTGAATAATTGAATATTGGCGAGGCATGTGGTGCGGGTTGGGGTTCTGAAATGACTGGAAAGTCGCGTTTTTCCTAGCGCTTTCGAGCGATTGACAATTGCCCGGAATTGGATGAAGGTGGCGTACCCAAATCAAACGGGCGTATGAATTGAGCGTTTGTCTGTCAGATGTCTCATACAGAATCCCGACTATCGCATTGGCGGGTGTGCCTGGCGCATTGGGGTGAGCATTGACGAAATTTTCAATGTCCATCCAGAGGCCAGCGTCCAATGTGTACTGTTCAGCTTCCATATCGTGGAGATCAGTTGATGATTTACGAAGGTAAAGCCATCACGGTTAAGGCTCTTGAAAGTGGCATCGTCGAACTGAAATTCGACCTCAAGGGTGAGTCCGTCAACAAGTTCAACCGTCTAACCCTGAACGAACTGCGTCAGGCCGTAGACGCCATCAAAGCAGATGCTTCGGTCAAGGGCGTGATCGTCTCCAGCGGCAAGGACGTGTTTATCGTCGGCGCCGACATCACCGAATTCGTCGAGAGCTTCAAGCTGCCCGATGCCGAGCTGGTGGCTGGCAACCTCGAAGCCAACAAGATTTTCAGCGATTTCGAAGACCTCAACGTGCCGACCGTTGCCGCGATCAACGGCATCGCGCTGGGCGGCGGCCTGGAAATGTGCCTGGCCGCGGATTTCCGCGTCATGTCGGCCACTGCGAAAATCGGCCTGCCAGAAGTCAAGTTGGGCATCTACCCAGGCTTCGGCGGCACCGTGCGCCTGCCGCGCATCATCGGTGCCGATAACGCCATCGAGTGGATCGCCTCCGGCAAGGAAAACAAGGCTGAAGACGCGATGAAAGTCGGTGCTGTCGATGCCGTGGTTGCTCCGGACAAACTCGCCGAAGCGGCACTGAACCTGATCAAGGGCGCCATCAACGGCGAATTTGACTACAAGGCCAAGCGTCAGCCGAAGCTGGAAAAACTCAAGCTCAACGCCATCGAACAAATGATGGCGTTCGAAACCGCCAAAGGTTTCGTGGCCGGCCAGGCCGGCCCGAACTACCCGGCACCGGTTGAAGCGATCAAGACCATCCAGAAAGCCGCGAACTTCGGTCGCGACAAAGCCCTGGAAGTGGAAGCGGCGGGTTTCGTCAAACTGGCCAAGACCTCTGCTGCCCGCAGCCTGATCGGCTTATTCCTGAACGATCAGGAACTGAAGAAAAAAGCCAAGGCCTACGATGAAGTCGCCAAAGACGTGAAACAGGCCGCCGTACTCGGCGCCGGTATCATGGGCGGCGGTATTGCCTATCAGTCGGCGTCCAAAGGCACGCCGATCCTGATGAAAGACATCAACGAGCACGGCATCGAGCAGGGCCTGGCAGAAGCGGCCAAGCTGCTGGTGGGTCGCGTTGATAAAGGTCGCATGACCGCTGCGAAAATGGCTGAAGTGCTCAACGGCATTCGTCCTACCCTGTCCTACGGCGATTTCGGCCACGTCGATCTGGTGGTCGAAGCGGTTGTCGAAAACCCGAAGGTCAAGCAAGCGGTGCTGGCTGAAGTGGAGGCCCATGTTAAAGACGACACTATCCTGGCGTCCAACACCTCGACCATTTCCATCACGCTGCTGGCCAAGGCCCTTAAGCGTCCGGAAAACTTCGTCGGCATGCACTTCTTCAACCCGGTACACATGATGCCGCTGGTGGAAGTGATCCGTGGCGAGAAGTCCAGCGAACTGGCCGTCGCCACCACCGTTGCCTACGCCAAGAAAATGGGCAAGAACCCGATCGTGGTCAACGACTGCCCGGGCTTCCTGGTCAACCGCGTGCTGTTCCCGTACTTCGGTGGTTTCGCCAAGCTGGTCAGCGCCGGTGTGGACTTTGTGCGTATCGACAAGGTCATGGAAAAATTCGGCTGGCCCATGGGCCCGGCGTACCTGATGGACGTGGTCGGCATCGACACCGGCCACCATGGCCGCGACGTGATGGCTGAAGGCTTCCCGGACCGCATGAAAGACGACCGCCGCTCGGCGATCGACGCGCTCTACGAGGCCAAGCGCCTGGGCCAGAAGAACGGCAAGGGTTTCTACGCCTACGAGACCGACAAGAAGGGCAAGCAGAAGAAAGTGGCCGACCCGTCGGTTCACGAAGTACTCGCGCCGGTCATCTACGAGCAGCGTGAGGTGTCCGACGAGGACATCATCAACTGGATGATGATCGCCCTGTGCCTGGAAACCGTGCGTTGCCTGGAAGACGGCATCGTTGAAACCGCCGCCGAAGCCGACATGGGCCTGGTGTACGGTATTGGTTTCCCTCCATTCCGTGGCGGTGCGCTGCGTTACATCGACTCGATCGGTGTGGCCGAGTTCGTTGCCCTGGCTGATCAATACGCTGATTTGGGCCCGCTGTACCACCCGACCGCGAAGCTGCGTGAGATGGCCAAGAATGGCCAGAGCTTCTTCGGTTAAGCGTCCCATACACTTGAGCGAGAATATTTATGAGCTTGAATCCAAGAGACGTCGTGATTGTCGACTTCGGTCGCACGCCGATGGGCCGCTCCAAGGGCGGCATGCACCGCAACACCCGCGCCGAAGACATGTCGGCGCACCTGATCAGCAAATTGCTGGAGCGTAACGTCAAGGTCGACCCGAACGAAGTCGAAGACGTGATCTGGGGGTGCGTCAACCAGACCCTGGAGCAGGGCTGGAACATCGCCCGCATGGCCTCCTTGCTGACCCAGATCCCGCACACCGCGGCCGCCCAGACCGTCAGCCGCCTGTGTGGCTCGTCGATGAGCGCACTGCACACGGCCGCCCAGGCGATCATGACCGGCAACGGTGATGTATTCGTGATCGGTGGCGTGGAGCACATGGGCCACGTCAGCATGATGCACGGCGTCGACCCTAACCCGCACATGTCACTGTACGCGGCAAAAGCCTCGGGCATGATGGGCCTCACCGCGGAAATGCTCGGCAAGATGCACGGCATTACCCGCGAAGCCCAGGACGCGTTCGCCGTGCGCTCCCACCAACTCGCCCACAAGGCGACCGTGGAAGGCAAGTTCAAGGATGAAATCATCCCGATGAACGGCTACGACGAGAACGGTTTCCTGAAACTGTTCGACTACGACGAAACCATTCGTCCGGATACCACCCTGGAAAGCCTGGCCGCCTTGAAACCGGCGTTCAATCCAAAGGGTGGCACCGTGACAGCGGGTACTTCGTCGCAAATCACCGACGGTGCCTCGTGCATGATCGTGATGTCGGCGCAGCGTGCCCAGGACCTGGGGATCCAGCCGATGGCGGTGATTCGTTCGATGGCCTTAGCGGGTGTGGACCCGGCGATCATGGGCTATGGTCCAGTACCGGCTACACAAAAAGCCTTGAAGCGCGCAGGTCTGACTATCGCCGATATCGACTTCTTCGAGCTCAACGAAGCGTTCGCTGCACAGGCCCTGCCAGTGCTGAAAGATTTGAAAGTGCTCGACAAGATGAACGAGAAGGTTAACCTGCACGGCGGCGCGATTGCCCTGGGCCACCCGTTCGGTTGCTCCGGTGCGCGTATCTCCGGCACTTTGCTCAACGTGATGAAGCAAAATGGCGGCAACCTTGGGGTTGCAACCATGTGCATTGGTCTCGGCCAAGGCATTTCCACCGTCTTCGAACGCCTCTAAGCGTTTAGTTGACGGAAGCCGGGGCCCAGTGCCCCGGTTTTTGTTTTTCGGTATTTTTATTATTTTTTTTTAACAAAATTTGTAAGGCGGCCAGAGCATGAAAGTCGAACCAGGGCTCTACCAACATTATAAAGGTCCGCAGTACCGCGTTTTTAATGTGGCGCGGCACTCCGAGACCGAAGAAGAAGTGGTGTTCTACCAAGCACTGTATGGCGATTACGGCTTTTGGGTGCGCCCTTTGAGCATGTTCCTCGAATCCGTCGAAGTTGACGGCGAACAGGTCCCGCGCTTTGCTTTGGTACAGGCCGAACCCAGTCTTTTTTCAGGGCAATAACGGCAGGCCGCGCAGAATGCTGCGCTTGACCTCACCCTGTTGCCACTATATATAGCGTTGCCGCGTCAGGCGCCAACTGCCTTTCACTTCTCGAATTCAGGAATTTTCCGATCCATGGGCAAATCGCTGGTCATTGTGGAATCCCCGGCTAAGGCCAAGACCATCAACAAGTACTTGGGCAACGAGTACGTGGTGAAGTCGAGTATCGGCCATATCCGAGACCTGCCCACCAGCGGTTCGGCTAGCGCCAGCAAGGAGCCAGCCGCCAAGCGCGGCAAGGCGGCTGCGGGCGAAGGTCCGGTACTCACGCCTAAAGAGAAAGCGCGCAAGCAACTGGTCTCGCGCATGGGTGTGGACCCGGAACATGGCTGGAAGGCCAAGTACGAAATCCTTCCGGGCAAGGAAAAGGTCATCGAAGAGCTGCGCCGGCTCGCCAAAGATGCCGACACCATCTATCTCGCAACGGACTTGGACCGCGAAGGGGAAGCCATTGCCTGGCACCTGCGGGAAGCCATCGGCGGCGATGACAGCCGCTACAAGCGTGTGGTGTTCAACGAAATCACCAAGAAAGCCATCCAGGAAGCCTTCTCCAAGCCGGGCGAACTGGATATCGACCGTGTCAACGCCCAGCAGGCCCGTCGTTTCCTCGACCGCGTCGTGGGTTACATGGTTTCGCCACTGCTGTGGGCCAAGATTGCCCGTGGCCTGTCCGCCGGCCGTGTGCAATCGGTAGCGGTCAAGCTGGTGGTAGAGCGTGAGCGTGAAATTCGTGCGTTCAACCCCGAAGAGTATTGGGAAGTCCACGCGGACCTCGGTACCGCCAAGGGCAACAATGTGCGTTTCGAAGTGGCCCGTGAGAAAGGCGAGGCCTTCAAACCGCTGAACGAAACCCAGGCCATGGCTGCGCTGGAGAAGCTCAAGTCTTCCAGCTACAGCATCGTCAAGCGCGAAGACAAACCGACCAGCAGCAAGCCGTCGGCGCCGTTCATCACGTCCACCCTGCAACAGGCCGCCAGTAACCGCCTGGGCTTCGGCGTGAAGAAAACCATGATGATGGCCCAGCGTCTTTACGAAGCCGGCTACATCACCTATATGCGTACCGACTCCACCAACCTGTCGCAAGACGCGGTGGCGATGGCGCGCACTTATATTGAAAGCGAGTTCGGCAAGAAGTACCTGCCGGAAAACCCGAACGTCTACAGCAGCAAAGAAGGCGCCCAAGAGGCTCACGAAGCGATTCGTCCTTCCGACGCCAACACCGAGCCGAGTAAGCTGACCGGCATGGAACGTGACGCTGAGCGTCTCTACGAGCTCATCTGGCGCCAGTTCCTGGCCTGCCAGATGCTGCCGGCGCAGTACCTGTCCACCACCGTCAGTGTGGGCGCAGGCGACTTCGAGCTGCGTGCCAAAGGCCGTATCCTCAAGTTCGACGGCTACACCCGCGTGATGCCGCAAATCGCCAAGCCAGGCGACGACGATGTGCTGCCGGACATGGCCCAGGGCGACACGTTGAAGCTGATCAAGCTCGACCCGTCCCAGCATTTCACCAAGCCGCCGGCGCGTTATTCGGAAGCCAGCCTTGTGAAGGAAATGGAGAAACGCGGTATCGGTCGTCCTTCGACCTATGCGGCGATCATTTCCACCATCCAGGACCGTGGCTACGTGGCGCTGCACAACCGTCGTTTCTATTCGGAAAAGATGGGCGACATCGTCACCGAGCGTCTGTCCGAGAGTTTCTCCAACCTGATGGACTACGGCTTCACCGCCGGCATGGAAGAGAACCTCGACGACGTGGCCCACGGCGAGCGTGACTGGAAGAACGTACTCGACGAGTTCTACGGCGACTTCAAGAAGAAGCTCGAAGTGGCCGAAAGCCCGGACAGCGGCATGCGTGCCAACCAGCCGGTGATGACCGACATCCCGTGCCTGACCTGCGGCCGGCCGATGCAGATTCGTACCGCGTCCACCGGCGTATTCCTCGGTTGCTCGGGCTACAGCCTGCCGCCGAAAGAACGCTGCAAGGCCACCGTCAACCTGGTGCCGGGCGATGAAATCGCCGCCGACGACGAGGGTGAATCCGAATCGCTGGTCCTGCGTGGCAAGCACCGTTGCCCGATCTGCAGCACGGCGATGGATGCCTACCTGTTGGACGAGAAGCACAAGTTGCACATCTGCGGTAACAACCCGGATTGCGACGGCTACGAGATCGAAGAGGGCAGCTACCGCATCAAGGGCTACGAAGGCCCGAGCCTGGAATGTGACAAGTGCGGCAGCGAGATGCAGCTCAAGACCGGCCGTTTCGGCAAGTTCTTCGGTTGCACCAACCCGACGTGCAAGAACACCCGCAAACTGCTGAAAAGCGGTGATGCGGCGCCGCCGAAGATGGACCCGGTGAAGATGCCCGAGCTCAAGTGCGAGAAGGTCAACGACACCTACATCCTGCGTGATGGCGCTTCGGGGCTGTTCCTGGCTGCCAGCCAGTTCCCGAAAAACCGCGAGACCCGTGCGCCGCTGGTGCTGGAGATCGTGCCGCACAAGGATGAGATCGATCCGAAGTACCACTTCCTGTGTGAAGCGCCGAAGAAGGACCCGGACGGTCGCCCGGCCGTGATCCGCTACAGCCGCAAGACCAAGGAACAGTACGTTCAGTCCGAAGTGGACGGTAAACCTACCGGTTGGAAGGCGTTCTACGACGGCGGCAAGTGGAAGGTCGAGGACAAGCGCCAGGGCGCTTGATCCGTTAAGCTGCGAAAAACAAAGGCCGCCTGCCCAGGCGGCCTTTTTTTGCCCTTGCAGTGGGGTCGGCTGATCCGTGACACTGTTGAGCCAGCATCACGTCTATTCGTTGTGGAGATTGCCGTCATGGCCAACGAACTCTATACCCGTACCAATCAGAAAATTTACTTCGCGGGTTTGTCCCTGGAAGCCCTTGGCCGCGCCGAGGCAGGGAAGGAGATGAACGCCATCGCGCTGGTCCAGGCGGGACGTGAGGCGGCCTTGTTTCACCTCTACGGCGCCTTGCTGGGGTTGTGTCATGAAATCGCCGGGTTCTACCGTTTACCCCAGGCCGGTTCGCCGCGTGCGGAAATGATCATGAATCGCGAAGTGCTGGACAGCATGGCGATTCCTGAGCTCGCCGAGCTGGTGGAAATGGCGCAAAGCCCCGACAGTTGGGTCGCGCGCCTGCTCAAAGCGCATGCCGATATGTTCCAGCCGCCGCGTGTTCCTCATGTCCCCAAGGGCGATGTGACCCAGCCGTTGATCGTGGCGCTGGCGCTGGAAGAGGATGAACCGAAGCCGTTGAGCCGCGAAGAGCTGGAAGGCTGGCGCCAAGAGCTGAAAAAGATGGCGCTGCGTTTTCGCGAAGGTTTGAACGAGTGCTGAGCTAAGTTATCTGCCAATTGCTCTGGGCAATGTGGGAGCAGGCAAGCCAGCTCCCACCGCGGCAGCGGTGATCCAAAGGACACCATTCATCCAGCCGTAAAGAAACCTCGCCAGATCCTCTGCGAGGCCCGGCAGATGACTGATATAATCCCCCGCCTTTCGTGGAGAATAGACTTTTATGCCGACGTCCTTTCTGGAAATTGTTGAATTGCCTGACGGCCGAATCGAGCTGCGCCGGGCTGAGGACGAGGGTTCTCTGGTTATCTTGGACTTTTCCGAGGACGCCAAGGCGTTCCTGCAAGGCCAGCACGTGGAAGTGGCAAAAGCCATGTTGAGCGTTGGTGTGCAGATGGCTGGCCGCCTGGCGGAAGGCGAACCGGAGAAGGACGACGGTCCACGGGTTCTGCACTGAGTCTCGCTGGTCGCTTTTTTTGGCTGTATGTTGCAGATCGGCTTCTCAGCCTGAAGAAGCCTCGCGTCGATCGCGGGCACTGACCAAGGTCAGCTAGCCGCGAGTCTGACTGTTGCATTTACCCCAAACGAATATTCAAGCTCTGTGCATCGCCAGTGCGCGCGGCACTGATCAACTGCTGCTTGGCGTTGGCATTCAGCGGGTTCAACCAGCTCACGACCGTATGGCTGCGGCCCAGGCGCAGGGCTTCGCAGGTCAACTGCTGCGCGCTTTGCGCTCCGCGTGGTTGTAGCAACAGGATGCGTTCTCGGTTGAGACCGGCGTCCCGCAGCCAGGTCTGGGTCAGGCTGGCGGGCGGGGCGATCAGCGTCAACCAGCGTGCATCCTGTTCTTGGCTCAGTTCGCGAAGGATCGGCGCCAGCAGGCTCAGGCAGCTCCCGGCCGCACCGCGCAACGACAGTTCACTGAACGCCTCAGGCTCGGCGCTCCAGGGCGCCTCGACCGTTTCCTTGAGGATGGGCGCAAGGGGTTGGGCCATAAAGGCCTCGAACAGCGACAGTTGTGTGTGTTGGGGTGTGTGCACGAGCTGCATGATGCCTCCTTTAGCGGCGAATGACGCCGACGCTCAGGCCTTCGATCACCAGGTCCTGGTCTTTCAGGTTGACTTCAATCGGGGCGAACTCAGGGTTCTCGGCCAGGAGCCAGACCTTGCTGCCTTCGCGCTTGAAGCGTTTGACGGTGACTTCGTCGCCGATACGGGCGACGACGATCTGGCCATTACGGGCTTCGCGAGTGGTGTGGACAGCCAACAGGTCTCCGTCGAAAATGCCCACGTCCTTCATGCTCATGCCATGGACCCGCAACAGGTAGTCGGCGCGAGGATGGAAGAAGGTCGGGTTGATGTTGCAGGACTCCTCGACGTGCTGCTGCGCCAGGATCGGCGCACCGGCAGCGACGCGGCCGATGATCGGCAGGGTCGATTCGTCGGCCTTGGCTTCGAAACCGGGGATACGAATGCCCCGCGAAGCGCCCGGGGTCATCTCGATCGCGCCTTTGCGAGCGAGGGCCTTGAGGTGTTCTTCGGCGGCGTTGGGGGATTTGAACCCCAGTTCCAGCGCAATTTCCGCGCGCGTCGGCGGGTAGCCGTTGTCGTCGAGGCAGCGCTTGATAAAAGCCAGAATCTCAGCTTGGCGTGGCGTCAGTTTTATCATGTTGATCGCTCTGTCTTTTTATACAGTGACTGGGATTATATACAGTGAACTGCGCTTGGCAATCATCCTTTTTTTAGCGTCCGCTGGACGGTCATTTGTTATCTCTCCTACAAGGTAGAGATAGCGCTGCCTACAGAGTTGAAAGGATGTGATTAAATAGCGCTCAAATAGATGACTGCCCGGCCGGAAAGCGAACCCGCAGGCTTGACAAGACACAACCTGAAACGTATGTTTCAAACAAGTGTTTGTCAGGCGGAGTAGCCATGGCCCAGTCGGAAACCGTTGAACGCATTCTCGATGCTGCCGAGCAATTGTTCGCGGAAAAAGGATTTGCTGAAACTTCATTGCGGCTGATCACCAGCAAGGCCGGGGTCAACCTCGCCGCCGTGAACTACCATTTCGGCTCGAAAAAAGCCCTGATCCAGGCGGTCTTCTCGCGTTTCCTAGGGCCGTTCTGTGCGAGTCTCGACCGTGAACTCGAGCGCCGCCAGGCCAAGGCTGACCATAAGCCAAGCCTTGAAGAACTGCTGGAAATCCTCGTTGAGCAAGCGCTGGTGGTACAGCCCCGCAGCGGCAACGACCTGTCGATCTTCATGCGCCTGTTGGGCCTGGCGTTCAGCCAGAGCCAGGGCCACCTGCGGCGTTACCTGGAAGACATGTACGGCAAGGTATTCCGCCGCTATATGTTGCTGGTCAACGAAGCCGCCCCGCGCATCCCGCCGATCGAATTGTTCTGGCGCGTGCACTTCATGCTCGGTGCAGCGGCATTCAGTATGTCCGGGATCAAAGCGTTGCGGGCAATTGCCGAGACTGACTTTGGCGTCAACACCTCCATCGAACAGGTGATGCGCCTGATGGTGCCGTTCCTCGCTGCGGGCATGCGCGCCGAAACCGGCGTGACCGACCAGGCCATGGCCGCCGCCCAATT
>NZ_JAKNRV010000121.1:0-14093 GCF_023072625.1 Pseudomonas emilianonis | reverse complement strand
TCACACCGCTGACCGACGCCACCAGCATACCGTGGCCCATTTCCAGGGCGGTCATGCAGCCGATCAGGGTAAAGGCGACCAACCCCACGGCATCCAGCGCCAGAAACAGCGAGCGCACATGGCGCAGGCAGCGCCGCAGGGTCGCGGTGTCCATGGCATGACGGACCAGCCAGTCACTGACCCCCAGGGGCGCCACCAGTGGCTCCAGTTCCAGCAACAACACGCACGGCAAGCTGCACCGCCCCGGGCCGGGTTGCAGGTTGGGCGTGGTCAACAGCACGGCGCTGTGGTCGTCCTCGAACAGACGACTCACCGAGTCCCAGTTGGGCGCACTGATCAGCACCGCCCCATCGCCCATCGGCACCAGGCACTCGCGCAACAATGCTGCCCACTCAGGCGCATCGGCCAGCAGCAGCAAACGCAAGGGTTCGACAGGCGTAGACAAGCTAGCTCCCTAGACTCTGCAAGATTTCGTTGGCGGCGGGCATTATGACGTGCGGCCTAGCAACCACCAATGATAATGTTTATCAAATACAAACCATGCGCACAATAGTCGCAAATACCCGCACATCCTGCGGCAAAGTAACAAAAGCGGCAAATTTAGATCGAGTGGTACGTCACACCGTCGATCCAAGGCAGCAGAATCTTGCCAGCCTGTTAAAATGCCCGCCCTTTTGAACAATGACTCCCTGAACTCTGTATGTCCCGACTCAATCCCCGGCAGCAAGAAGCCGTGAACTACGTCGGCGGCCCTCTATTGGTGCTCGCCGGTGCTGGCTCCGGCAAGACCAGCGTGATCACCCGCAAGATCGCGCACCTGATCCAGAACTGCGGCATCCGCGCCCAGTACATCGTCGCCATGACCTTTACCAACAAGGCGGCGCGGGAAATGAAAGAGCGTGTCGGCACCCTGCTCAAGGGTGGCGAAGGCCGTGGCCTCACCGTGTGTACCTTCCACAACCTGGGGCTGAACATCATCCGCAAGGAGCATGCGCGGCTGGGCTACAAGCCGGGTTTCTCGATCTTCGACGAGACCGACGTCAAAGCCCTGATGACCGACATCATGCAGAAGGAATACGCGGGCGACGATGGTGTCGACGAGATCAAGAACATGATCGGCGCCTGGAAAAACGACCTGGTCCTGCCGCCCGAGGCCCTGGAAAACGCGCGCAACCCCAAGGAACAGACCGCCGCCATCGTCTACACCCACTACCAGCGCACGCTCAAGGCGTTCAACGCGGTCGACTTCGACGACCTGATCCTGCAGCCGGTCAAGCTGTTCCAGGAACACGCCGACATCCTCGAAAAGTGGCAGAACAAGGTGCGCTACCTGCTGGTGGACGAATACCAGGACACCAACGCCAGCCAGTACCTGCTGGTGAAGTTGCTGATCGGCAAGCGCAACCAGTTCACCGTGGTGGGCGACGACGACCAGTCGATCTACGCCTGGCGCGGTGCACGCCCGGAAAACCTGATGCTGCTCAAGGTCGACTACCCGTCCTTGAAAGTGGTGATGCTGGAGCAGAACTACCGCTCCACCAGCCGTATCCTGCGCTGCGCCAACGTGCTGATCTCGAACAACCCCCACGAGTTTGAAAAACAACTGTGGAGCGAGATGGGCCACGGCGATGAGATCCGCGTGATCCGCTGCCGCAACGAAGACGCCGAAGCCGAGCGCGTGGCCGTCGAACTGCTGACCCTGCACCTGCGCACCGACCGGCCCTACAGTGACTTTGCGATCCTGTATCGCGGGAACTACCAGGCCAAGTTGATCGAGCTGAAGCTGCAGCACCACCAGATTCCGTATCGTCTGTCGGGCGGCAACAGCTTTTTCGGACGCCAGGAAGTGAAAGACCTGATGGCCTACTTCCGGCTGATCGTGAACCCGGATGATGACAACGCCTTCCTGCGGGTGATCAACGTCCCACGCAGGGAAATCGGTTCGACGACGCTTGAGAAACTCGGCAACTACGCCACCGAACGCAAGATCTCGATGTACGCCGCCACCGACGAAATCGGCCTGGGCGAACACCTGGACACGCGCTTCACCGATCGCCTGTCGCGCTTCAAGCGCTTCATGGACAAAGTGCGCGAGCAGTGCGCCGGCGAAGACCCGATCAGCGCCCTGCGCAGCATGGTCATGGACATCGACTATGAAAACTGGCTACGCACCAACAGTTCCAGCGACAAGGCCGCGGATTACCGCATGGGCAACGTCTGGTTCCTGATCGAAGCGCTGAAGAACACCCTGGAAAAAGACGAAGACGGCGAAATGACCGTCGAAGACGCCATCGGCAAGCTGGTGCTACGCGACATGCTCGAGCGCCAGCAGGAAGAGGAAGACGGCGCCGAAGGTGTACAGATGATGACCTTGCATGCGTCCAAGGGCCTGGAATTTCCCTACGTGTTCATCATGGGCATGGAAGAGGAAATCCTCCCGCACCGCTCCAGCATCGAAGCCGACACCATCGAGGAAGAACGGCGCCTGGCCTACGTGGGCATTACCCGTGCGCGTCAGACACTGGCCTTCACCTTTGCCGCCAAGCGCAAGCAATACGGCGAAATCATCGATTGTGCCCCCAGCCGGTTCCTCGACGAACTGCCGCCGGACGACCTGGCCTGGGAAGGCAATGACGACACCCCGACCGAGGTGAAGGCCGTTCGCGGCAACACCGCCCTGGCGGATATACGCGCGATGTTAAAGCGCTAGAATTGACTATTTTTTAATCTACTTTCGGCGCACTGCGCGCCATTAGAGGAAGCGTTCCGTGGAAGCACTGCACAAGAAAATTCGCGAAGAAGGCATCGTGCTTTCCGATCAGGTACTCAAGGTCGACGCCTTTCTGAACCACCAGATCGACCCGGCGCTGATGAAACTGATCGGCGACGAATTCGCCGCGCTGTTCAAGGATGCGGGCATCACCAAGATCGTCACCATCGAAGCCTCGGGGATTGCCCCGGCGATCATGACCGGCCTGAACCTCGGCGTGCCGGTAATCTTCGCCCGTAAGCAACAGTCCCTGACCCTGACCGAAAACCTGCTGTCGGCGACGGTGTATTCCTTCACCAAGAAAGTCGAAAGCACCGTGGCGATCTCGCCGCGCCACCTGACCAGCAGCGACCGCGTGCTGATCATCGATGACTTCCTGGCCAACGGCAAAGCATCCCAGGCGCTGATCTCGATCATCAAGCAGGCCGGCGCCACCGTTGCCGGCGTGGGGATTGTGATCGAGAAGTCGTTCCAGGGCGGGCGTGCCGAACTGGATGCGCAGGGTTATCGGGTTGAGTCGCTGGCGCGGGTGAAGTCGCTGAGCGGTGGTGTCGTTACCTTCATCGAGTAATCGCTGACGGAACGCGGTAAAAAATGTGGGAGGGGCGGTGCGACGATTCGACTTGCCCCCGATAGCGGTGTATCAGTCACCAAATGTGTTGGCTGACCCACTGCTATCGGGGGCAAGTCGAATCGTCGCACCGCCCCTCTCACATTTAGTGCACGGTGGCCTGGAGGCCGGCGAGCAACAGCCGCTGATACACGTCCTCCTTCAAACCTTCAGGCTTATCCAACCGCATCCGCTTCAGATGCTCTGGAAACGCCTCCGGCTCCGGTGCATCCAGCGCCGCCTTGCCCAAGTCGAAAATCTCGCTCAGCTTGAATTTGCTCTTGAGCCAGTTCAACGCCCGCAGCAGATCCCGTTCCTCATCCGTGAAGTCAGTGCCCATCGGATACTCCGGAAACAATCGGCGATGCCGTGCCTGAAGGCTCTGCAGCCGCTCCGGGGTATTGTCGGTAAAGCGCGGGTCCAGCTGGAAATCCTGGGGCAACTTGCCGGCCTTTTGCGCCTGCTCGATCAAGTCGCCCTGGAACCTGGAGTCGGTGATGTTGAGCAACGCCTCGATCACCTTGGCGTCGGTCTGACCGCGCAAGTCGGCAATTCCGTATTCGGTGATCACAATGTCCCGCAGGTGCCGTGGGATGGTGCAATGGCCGTACTCCCAAACGATATTGGAACTGACCTCTCCCCCCGCTTCGCGCCAACTGCGCAGCATCAGGATCGAGCGCGCGCCTTCCAGCGCGTGGCCCTGGGCAACGAAGTTGTACTGCCCGCCCACGCCACTGAGCACGTGGCCACCTTCCAGTTGGTCGGCAACCCCGGCGCCGAGCAAGGTCACCACGATCGCGCTGTTGATAAACCGCGCATCCAGACGCTGCAAACGCTTGAGTTCTTCCTGCCCGTACAGCTCGTTGATGTAACTGATGCGCGTCATGTTGAATGCCTGACGCTTGGCGAGCGGCATGTCCTGCAAACGTTGGTAGAAACTGCGCGGGCCAACGAAAAAACCGCCATGGATCGAAATGCCGTCGGGCTGTGCCGCGTCATCGAGCAGGCCTGCATTCGCCTGTTCCTGGGTCGCCACATCCGGGTAGACCTTGCGCCGCACAATCCCGGCATCGGCCAATACCAGCAGGCCGTTGACGAACATTTCGCTGCAACCATAAAGGCCTTTGGCGAAGGGCTCAACGCCACCTTCACGGCTGATCAGCGGCGCCCACTGGTACACATCGAGGTCGGTCAGCAGCAGCCGATAGGCTTCATTATCCGCCTGGCGCGCGAGCAAGGCGGCGGTCAGCGCATCGCCCATCGAACCGATCCCGATCTGCAAGGTGCCGCCATCACGCACCAGCGTACTGGCATGCAGGCCGATAAAGTGGTCCTGGAAGCCCACCGGCATATTCGGCGTGGAGAACAGCGTGGTGCTGTCCTTTTCATCGAGCAGGTAGTCGAATTCATCCATGCCCAGCTCCGAATCACCGGGCATGTAGGGCAGATCGGTGTGGACCTGGCCGACAATCAGCACGGTTTCCCCGGCGGCGCGGCGCTTGGCGATCATCGGCAGCAGGTCGAGGGTGATATCGGGGTTGCAGCTCAGGCTCAGCCGGTCGGGGTGTTCGGCGCTGCTGGCCACCAGTTGCGCCACCAGGTTCAGGCCCGCGGCGTAGATATCGCGCGCGGCGTGGCTGTAGTTACTGCTGACGTAGTCCTGTTGCGCTGATTGGCTGTGAAGCAGGCTGCCTGGCTGCATGAAAAATTGCTGTACGTGGATATTTTTTGGAAGACTGTCTTTATGCAGAGCGGCGAGGAAATCCAGCTCGGGATAGTCGCCAAACACCCGTTCGGTAAACGGTTCCAGGAAGCGCTTCTGTAAGCCATCGCCCAACGCCGGGCGACCCAGGCTCAATGCGGTGTAGATCGTCAGCGCCCGCTCCGGCAGCTTGGCGATACGTCGGTACAGCGCATTAACGAACAAATTGGGCTTGCCCAGGCCCAGAGGCAAGCCCATGTGGATATGCGCCGGCAAGCGCGCAAGTACGTCGTCAACGGCTTGCTCGATTGAACATAACTGCACCATCCGACCCTCCTGAACATTTCGTGATTAGGGGTTGGACAGAGAGTGGCGGGTCTTTGCTGCAAAGAACAGCCTCTAAACATAAATCGAGGGCACAAAAAAGCCGCTCGTAAGCGGCATTTTTGACGAAGATCGCTGGATTACAACCCGGACATCTTCTTGATCGCGCCCTTCAGATCAGCATCCGAGCAATCAGCACACGTGCCTTTTGGCGGCATGGAATTGATACCCGTGATCGCCTTGGCCAGGATGCCGTCGAGGCCGCCCTGGTGGTCGGCGCGGTCTTTCCAGGCGGCGGTGTCGCCGATTTTTGGGGCGCCCAACAGGCCGGTTTGGTGGCACGCACTGCAGTGCTTGGTGATGATCTCGTCCGGCGTTTTTGCACCGCCGCCGCCCGCTGTTACGGCGACTTCCATCCCTTTGCACTCCTGTCCCTGCACACACACTTGGCCAACAGGCTCCAGGCGCTTGGCAATGTCATCATTGGTCGCAGCTTGAGCGCTGACAGCCCAAAGGGCCAGTACGGTTGCTGGTGCAGCCAGCATTTTCATAATTAGGTTCACGCGTTCACCCTCAATGGTGGCTATTCACGCCTGCGGCCACGGTTTCGCAGGCGGCGAAAGTATAACGGTTAGCCCGCTTGGCTGAAACAACCCTATTAAGCAAAGGGAGATTCAGTTTCGCGGAATACGGCTGCGGGTGTCTCTGCAATGCTGGCAGGACGCCTCTTCTGTCAAAAGTTCGCGGGTGTGGCTGCGCTGATTAGTCGCGCCGGCACATCGAACGGATTGCGAAAACGATGGGGTTTGGTGCTTTCAAAGTAGTAGCTATCGCCGGCTTCGAGCACAAAAGTTTCAAGACCGACCACCAACTCCAGGCGACCTTCCACCAAAATCCCGGTTTCCTCGCCTTCATGGGTGAGCATTTCTCCGCCGGTATCGGCGCCAGGCGGATAAATTTCGTTGAGAAACGTGATCGCCCGGCTCGGATGTGCGCGCCCCACCAGTTTCATGGTGACGGCGCCGTCGGAGATGTCGATCAGCTCGTTGGCTTTATAGACGATCTGGGTCGGTATTTCCTCGAGGATTTCCTCGGAAAAGAACTCGACCATCGACATAGGGATGCCGCCCAGCACCTTGCGCAAGGAACTGATGGAAGGGCTGACACTGTTCTTTTCGATCATCGAAATGGTGCTGTTGGTGACACCCGCACGCTTGGCGAGCTCACGCTGGGAAAGACCCTTCAGCTTACGGATGGATTGCAGTCGTTCGCCGACGTCCAATGCGGGAGCCTCCTAGGATTCAGGCTTTGTTGTAATTGAGCGTTATCATGGCGACAGCGTTCAGTATTTACAACACTTGAGCCTAAATCCTCGCCAGCTCCGTTCGTAACGGCCGATCAAGCGCCGGAATAGAGCCTTGGCACGCGGTGCAGGTTGCAGAATATCTGGTAAGGGATGGTCTCGGCGGCGACTGCGATGTCACTGGCGAGGATGTTCTTGCCCCACAACTCCACGGTGGAACCGAGGCCGGCCTGGGGCACGTCGGTGAGGTCGATGCACAGCATGTCCATGGATACGCGGCCCAGCAACTGGCTGCGCTGCCCCGCCACCAACACCGGCGTGCCGGTGGGGGCGTGACGCGGATAACCGTCGGCATAGCCCATCGCAACCACGCCGATGCGCATCGGTTTGGGCGTGATGAACTTGGCGCCGTAGCCTACCGGCTCGCCGGCCGGCAATTCGCGCACGCAGATGACTTTCGACTCCAGGGTCATCACCGGCTGCAAGCGTGCGGCGATGGCCTGGTCTTCACCAAACGGCGTCGCGCCGTACAACATGATGCCCGGGCGCACCCAGTCGCTGGACACATTCGGCCAGCCCATCACCGAGGGTGAATTGCGCAGGCTGACCTCAGCCGACAAGCCCTGGCGCGCTGCCTCGAACACCGCTACTTGTTCATTACTGCGCACGCAATCGAGTTCATCGGCGCGGGCGAAGTGGCTCATCAACACAATCTTCGCCACCTTGCCGCTGGCCAGCAGGCGCTGGTACGCCTCGTGGTAATCCTTGGGATGCAGGCCGACGCGGTGCATGCCCGAATCCAGCTTGAGCCAGAGGGTCAGTGGCTTGCTCAACTTGGCCTGTTCGATCGCCTCCAGTTGCCACAGCGAATGCACCACGCACCAGAAATCATGCTCGACGATCAGCGGCAGCTCGTCGGCTTCGAAAAACCCTTCGAGCAGCAATACCGGCGCGCGGATGCCGGCGGCCCGCAGTTCCAGCGCTTCCTCGATACAGGCCACGGCAAAACCATCGGCCTCGGCTTCCAGCGCCTGGGCCACGCGCACGGCACCATGGCCGTAGGCATCGGCCTTGACCACGGCGAGGGCCTTGGCCCCCGTGACTTCACGGGCCAGTTGGTAGTTGTTGCGCAGGGCTTGGAGGTCGATCAGGGCACGGGCTGGACGCATGGCGGCAGGCTTCTAGGCGGCAGAGTGAAAAAAAACCGGCACCGACCAACAACATCGGTGCCGGGAGAGGGATCGTTGCTTAAGGCAGGGCGGCCACGACGGACAGCTCCACCAGGATTTGCGGTTCGCACAGTTTCGCTTCAACCGTGGCGCGGGCCGGGGCAACGCCCTTAGGCAGCCACGTGTCCCACACTGAGTTCATGCCGGCGAAATCGGCGTCAATGTCTTTCATATAGATCGTCACCGACAGCAACTTGGTCTTGTCGGTGCCGGCCAGGTCCAGCAGGCGCTCGATAGTAGCCAGCGCTTCACGCGTCTGCTGTTCAACCCCGGCACTCAGGTCATCGCCGACTTGCCCTGACAAATACACGGTCCCGCTGTGGGCAACGATCTGGCTCATGCGCTCATTGGTGAGCTGGCGCTGGATTGACATGTTTTTCAGACTCCTGGTGGTTGCCATAACGGGAAATATCGAGGCCTTCGGCGCTGATCTGCGGCGTCTTCTTCGCCATCAGGTCCGCCAGCAAACGACCGGAACCGCATGCCATGGTCCAACCGAGGGTGCCGTGGCCGGTGTTCAGGAACAGGTTCTTGAACGGGGTGGCGCCGACAATCGGCGTACCGTCGGGAGTGGTTGGGCGCAGCCCGGTCCAAAAGATCGCTTCGCTCAGATCGCCGCCCTGAGGATAAAGGTCGTTGACGATCATCTCCAGGGTTTCACGCCGACGCGGGTTCAGCGACAGGTCAAAACCAGCTATTTCAGCCATGCCGCCGACACGGATACGGTTGTCGAAACGGGTGATAGCGACCTTGTAGGTCTCGTCGAGAATGGTCGACGTCGGCGCCATCGCCGGGTTGGTGATCGGCACGGTCAGCGAGTAGCCCTTGAGCGGGTACACCGGCGCCTTGATCCCCAACGGCTTGAGCAACTGCGGCGAGTAACTGCCGAGAGCCAGTACGTAGCGGTCGGCGGTTTCCAGCTTGCCGTCGATCAATACGCCGTTGATGCGATCACCGGCGTAGTCGAGGCGCTGGATGTCCTGTTCAAAACGGAATTCCACGCCCAACTGCTTGCACATTTCGACCAGGTGGGTGGTGAACATCTGGCAGTCGCCGGTCTGGTCGTTCGGCAGGCGCAGGGCACCGGCGAGGATGTCGGTGACGCTGGCCAGGGCCGGTTCGACGCGGGCGATGCCAGCGCGGTCGAGCAATTCGAACGGCACGCCGGACTCTTTCAACACGGCGATATCTTTGGCCGCCCCATCGAGCTGGGCCTGGGTGCGGAACAGTTGGGTCGTACCAAGGCTGCGGCCTTCGTAGGCAATGCCGGTTTCAGCGCGCAGCTCGTCGAGGCAGTCGCGGCTGTACTCGGACAAGCGGACCATGCGCTCCTTGTTCACCGCATACCGGCTGGCGGTGCAGTTGCGCAGCATCTGCGCCATCCACAGGTATTGGTTGATATCAGCGGTGGCCTTGATCGCCAGCGGCGCGTGGCGTTGCAGCAGCCACTTGATGGCCTTGAGCGGCACACCCGGCGCCGCCCATGGCGAAGCGTAGCCTGGAGACACTTGGCCGGCGTTGGCGAAACTGGTTTCCATGGCAGCGGCAGGCTGACGATCGACCACGACCACCTCAAAACCGGCTCGCGCCAAATAGTAGGCACTGGTCACACCAATGACGCCGCTACCCAAGACCAGAACGCGCATTTTCATATCCTCATCGCGGCTTGACCGCCGACGTGTGTTGTTCGAGCAATAATGTGAGCAGTATAAAAAGCAATCACCAGTGCATTTCACTATATAAATGCTTATATTTGGCGACAATTCTCGGCAAAAACCCTTTTAACAGAGGCGTATCCCCTATGCGTACCAACACCCAGACCAAGCGGGAGCTGGACAAGATCGACCGCAACATCCTGCGCATCCTACAAGCCGACGGGCGTATTTCGTTCACGGAACTGGGGGAAAAGGTCGGGCTGTCGACCACCCCCTGCACCGAGCGCGTGCGCCGCCTGGAACGTGAAGGGATCATCATGGGCTACAACGCACGGCTCAACCCCCAGCATTTGAAGGGGAGTTTGCTGGTATTTGTCGAGATCAGCCTCGATTACAAATCCGGCGACACCTTTGAAGAATTCCGCCGCGCCGTGCTGAAACTGCCCCATGTGCTGGAGTGCCACCTGGTGTCGGGGGACTTCGACTACCTGGTGAAAGCGCGGATTTCCGAGATGGCCTCGTACCGCAAGTTGCTCGGCGACATCCTGCTCAAACTGCCCCATGTGCGGGAGTCCAAGAGCTATATCGTGATGGAAGAAGTGAAAGAGAGCCTCAATCTGCCGATCCCCGACTGACTGACACAACTGGGCCAATGTGGGAGGGGGCTTGCTCCCGATAGCGGTGGGTCAGTTGCAGATAAGCTGACTGTGACACCACCATCGGGGGCAAGCCCCCTCCCACATTTTGACTGCATACATCGGTTAGACCAGCACCTGCCGGGTACTCGCCATGTATTCATGGATCTGCTTCTCGACCCGCGGGTGAATCAGCTCCACCGGCCCCCGCCCATTGGGGCAAGGCAAGGTCTTTGTGGTGCCGAAAAGCCTACAGATCAGCGGGCGCTCGTCATACACCGTGCAGCCATTGGGGCCCAGGTGGACACAGTTCAATTCGTCCATGGCAGCTTCCTGCTCGGCAGCGGTCTTACGCGGCAGGCGCGACATTTCCTCGGGTGAAGTCGTCACCGGCCCACAGCAATCGTGGCAGCCGGGGACGCACTCGAACGAGGGAATCTGTCGGCGCAATGCGCTGATTTTCTGACTGTTGCAACTCATCGAAACACGTACCGAACGGCGAATAGGCGTGGATTCTGCCGCAAAAGCCCACGGTGAGACAGCTTCGTCCGACCGCTGTATCCTGCGTCAAGTTTTCCAAACAGGGATATTCCCCATGACTGCCAGTGCCCGGCACACCGCTTCCTACTATGCCGCCAGCAGCCTGCCGCAACCCGACTACCCGGCGTTGGCCGGCGAAAGGGTTGCCGACGTGTGCGTGATCGGCGGTGGTTTTTCCGGGCTCAACACCGCCCTGGAGCTGGCCGAACGCGGGTTCAGCGTGGTACTGCTGGAAGCGCGCAAGATTGCCTGGGGCGCCAGCGGGCGCAACGGCGGCCAATTGATTCGCGGCGTCGGCCACGGCCTGGAGCAGTTCGCCAATGTGATCGGCACCGACGGCGTGCGCCAGATGAAACTGATGGGCCTGGAGGCGGTAGAAATCGTGCGCGAGCGCGTCGAGCGCTTCCAGATCGCCTGTGACCTGACCTGGGGTTACTGCGACCTGGCCAACAAAGCCCGCGACCTGCTCGGCCTCGCCGAAGACGCCGAAGAGTTGCGCAGCCTGGGCTATCGCCATGAAGTACGCCTGCTGCAAGCCGGCGAAATGGGCAGCGTGATCGGCTCCGACCGCTACGTGGGCGGCATGATCGACATGGGTTCGGGCCACCTGCACCCGCTGAACCTGGCCCTCGGCGAAGCCGCCGCCGCAGAGCAACTGGGCGCGCAACTGTTCGAGCACTCCGAAGTGACGCGCATCGACTACGGCCCCGAGGTCAACGTACACACTGCCCGCGGCAATGTGCGCGCCAAGACCCTGGTGCTGGCCTGCAACGCCTACCTGAATGGCCTGAACCCCCAACTGAGCGGCAAAGTGCTGCCCGCCGGCAGTTACATCATCGCCACCGAGCCGCTAAGCGCAGCCCAGGCCGCCCAGTTGCTGCCGCAAAACATGGCGGTGTGTGATCAACGGGTGACGGTGGACTACTTCCGCCTGTCCGCCGACCGCCGCCTGCTGTTCGGCGGCGCCTGTCATTATTCCGGCCGCGACCCTCAGGACATCAGCGCCTATATGCGACCAAAGATGTTGCAGGTATTTCCGCAACTGGCCGACGTGAAGATCGACTACCAATGGGGCGGCATGATCGGCATCGGTGCCAACCGCTTGCCGCAGATCGGCCGATTGGCGGATCAACCCAATGTGTATTACGCCCAGGCCTACGCCGGTCATGGCCTCAACGCTACGCACCTGGCGGGCAAGCTGCTGGGCGAAGCCATCAGCGGCCAGCAGCAGGGACGTTTCGATCTGTTCGCCCAGGTGCCGCACATCACCTTCCCCGGCGGCAAGCACTTGCGCTCGCCGTTGTTGGCGCTGGGGATGCTCTGGCACCGGCTGAAAGAACGGGTGTGAGTCAACTGCGCCAGAACGGCTTCAAGCCTTCCTGGCGCGCCTGCTCGGCGGTCAGCCCGATATCCCGCAGTTGCTCGGCAGTCAGGTCCAGCAACGCCTTGCGCGTGCGGCGGCGGCACCAGAACAGGCTCCAGCGGTTGCGCGTCAGGGTCGACATCGCCGGCTCCTGCCCTGCTTCCAGTTCCTGACTGTGTAACGTCAGCCGCACATCGCTCATGCCGTTCATTTTGCTGCCCTCATTTGCTGGTTGCCATGAGTGACTAGAATGAGCGGGCGGACAAAACCATTACAGATTCAACCGAATTTTATTAAATCCATACAGATACTGCCCACGAACGGCTGAATCCTGTATTTTCCCAGGATCTGTACTGGTCCTTTGGGAGTGATCACCGTGACCCTTTACGTCAACCTCGCCGAATTGCTGGGCACCCGCATCGAGCAGGGCTTCTACCGCCCCGGCGATAGGCTGCCTTCGGTACGGGCCTTGAGCGTGGAGCACGGGGTCAGTCTGAGCACCGTGCAGCAAGCGTATCGCGTGCTGGAAGACAACGGCCTGGCGATGCCGAAGCCCAAGTCCGGTTACTTTGTGCCCGCGAGCCGTGAGCTGCCGGCCTTGCCCGAAGTCGGCCGCCCGGCCCAGCGCCCGGTGGAAATTTCCCAGTGGGACCAGGTACTCGAGTTGATTCGCGCGGTGCCGCGTAAAGATGTCATACAGATGGGCCGCGGCATGCCGGATGTGTTGTCGCCCACTCTCAAGCCCCTGCTGCGCAGCCTGGCCCGCGTCAGCCGGCGTCAGGATCTGCCGGGGTTGTATTACGACAACATCCTCGGCTGTATGGAACTGCGCGAGCAAATCGCTCGACTGTCATTGGACTCCGGCTGCCAATTGACCGCCGAAGACATCGTGATCACTACCGGCTGCCATGAAGCGCTGTCCGCCAGCATCCGTGCCATTTGCGAGGCGGGCGGTATCGTCGCAGTAGACTCGCCGAGCTTCCACGGCGCCATGCAAACCCTCAAGGGCCTGGGCATGAAAGCCCTGGAAATTCCTACGGACCCACTCACCGGCATCAGCCTCGAAGCCCTGGAACTGGCCCTCGAGCAGTGGCCGATCAAAATCATTCAACTGACCCCCAACTGCAACAATCCCTTGGGCTACATCATGCCGGAGGCGCGCAAGAGAGCGCTGCTGACCCTGGCCCAGCGCTTTGACGTGGCAATCATCGAAGACGATGTGTATGGCGAACTGGCCTACAGCTACCCGCGCCCGCGCACCATCAAATCCTTCGACGAAGATGGTCGTGTATTGCTCTGCAGCTCGTTCTCGAAAACCCTGGCGCCGGGCCTGCGGATTGGCTGGGTCGCTCCGGGCCGCTACCTGGAGCGGGTGCTGCACATGAAATACATCAGCACCGGCTCCACCGCGACCCAGCCGCAGATCGCCATCGCTGAATTTCTCAAAGGCGGCCATTTCGAACCGCATTTGCGGCGGATGCGCACGCAATACCAACGTAATCGCGACTTGATGCTCGACTGGGTCAGCCGCTATTTCCCCGCCGGCACCCGCGCCAGCCGACCTCAAGGCAGCTTCATGCTGTGGATTGAGCTGCCGGAAGGCTTCGACACCCTCAAGCTCAACCGTGCGTTGATGGAACAAGGCGTACAAATCGCCGTGGGCAGTATCTTTTCAGCTTCCGGCAAGTACAGGAACTGCCTGCGCATGAACTACGCTGCCAAACCTACGCCACAGATCGAAGAGGCGGTGCGCAAGGTCGGCGCCGCCGCGAGCAAGATGCTGGCCGAGGCCGCCGACTGACCTTTCCCGGGAAATAGCCGTCATATGTCGACAACCGCCCTGATGTGGAAGCAGCGCCCTTGAAGACTCGACGGCTTTTAGCGTTTTTCCTGGTGGGCGCCCTGGCCCTGGGCGGCTGCGCTACGGTCGATGTGCCGCGCATCCCCAGCGACGCCCTGCCG
>NZ_JAKNRV010000120.1:0-14128 GCF_023072625.1 Pseudomonas emilianonis | reverse complement strand
CGCTGTCGGGGGTTTCCCGCAGCCAGCGACTGAGCAGGTGGGCGCTCATCAGGCCGGTGGGGTCGCTGTAGAAGCGGTTGCTGGAGCGCAGGGCCGTGCGCACGCTGGGCAGCAGTTCCATGAACACCCGGCGCACGGCGGCTGGCGTGTCGCCCAGTTGATACACGCCAGGGTCGAGGGCGGCGGGCTGGGCCACGAAGCGCTCGAAAATCTTCTCCTTTTCGCCGGCGACGATCAGGCTGGCGTGCTCGAAGGTTGAGGTCCAGTTGATGTTCGAATCGAGCACCATGCGCCCCACGTTCGCTGGAAACAGGCCGCCGTACCAGGCGCCGAGCCAGGTGCCGTAGGCGTTGCCCAGGTAGTTGAACTGCAACTCGCCTAATTGTTTGCGCACAAATTCCAGGTCGCGGGCGGTCTGCTCGGTGGTGATGTACGGCGTCAGCGGGTGGCTGGCGCACGCTTGGGCGATCAACCGGGCATTCTGGCGCGCAGCGGCGAGGTTGGCCGCGCTACGGTCTTCGCTGACATCCCCTTGCGGCACGATCCGCCCCTCGGAGCGGCATTCCAGACGTGACCCTGGCAGCCGGCCCAGGCCTCGCGGGGTGACTTCGATCACATCATAGGTATCGGCCAACTGGCGGTAGGTGTCGCCCCAGTCGGGTTGCCGGGCGTAATGCTTCCAGACGGTGGCCAGGTGTACGGCGAAGGCGCCGCCGGCGTCGAGCCCGGGGCCCCCTGGGTTGGCGAATAATGCCCCCTGGCGTGACAGCGGCAGTTTGGCGCCGACGCGGGTGATGTCGAAGCTGATGCGACCGCGCTCTGGCGCCGCATGGTCCAGGGGCGCAGTGACGATGCCGCATTGGGTGCGTTCGATGACCTCTGGGTCCAGATGTTCGAGCGCCGGTTGCGGGCAGTCCAGGAACCATTCGATGCCGAACGGTGAACGCGGCGCTTCAGCGTGAGCGCTGGCGGGCGCCAGGGCTGCAACCAGCACCAGGCAACGGTAGGTAATTGCGCTTGCAGCTGGAAGGGGGTTCATCAGCGATCCTGGCCAGTCGTGTGAGAAAAAGAAGCCACTGTTGTGGCTTCTGATTCGGGACGACTTTTTTACCAAGGACCGTGGGGGGAAAAATGTAGGAGGACAAAACGGCACGTGTACGAAATGCGACTTTCGTTTATCGGATGTCGGTCTCCCAGCCGCCGCCTAACGCTTTGTACAAGGCAATGCTGGCGTGACAGGCGCCGTTGCACATTTAGGTCCGGGGCTGCGTACAGGATGCGCGAGTGGGACGCGCCCTGAGCGTCGATCGGTTAAATTTAAATTCACTGTCCTCGTTTCCTATCAACACGTGACCTGTTGTGCAGGTCGTGAAGGTATTCCCGCCCCACCGCCAAGGGGCTTATCCAGAGGACACTGGAATGACACAGGCAATTGCTTCGCCCGCGGTTCACGACCTGATCGGTATCGGTTTCGGCCCTTCGAACCTGGCGCTGGCCATCGCCCTGCAGGAGCGCGAAAAGGCCCAGGGCAAACTGGACGTGCTGTTTCTCGATAAACAGGCCGATTACCGTTGGCACGGCAATACCCTGGTGACCCAGAGCGAACTGCAGATTTCGTTCCTCAAGGACTTGGTGACCCTGCGCAACCCCACCAGCCCGTATTCCTTCGTCAACTACCTGAAAGCCCACAACCGCCTGGTCGATTTCATCAACCTCGGCACCTTCTATCCGTGCCGTATGGAGTTCAACGACTACCTGCGCTGGGTCGCGGGGCAGTTCCAGGCCCAGAGCCGCTACGGCGAGGAAGTGCTGGCCATCGAGCCGATCCTGCACCAGCAACAGGTTGACGCACTGCGTGTGATTTCCCGCGATGCGCTGGGTGAGCAGCATGTGCGCACCACCCGTTCGGTGGTGGTCAGCGCCGGCGGCACACCGCGTGTGCCCGAAGTGTTCAAGGCGTTCAAGGATGACCCCCGGGTCTTCCACCATTCCCAATACCTGGCGCGCATGGCCCAACAACCCTGCGTGCAGGGCAAGGCGATGCGCATCGCGGTGATCGGCGGCGGCCAGAGTGCGGCCGAAGCGTTCATCGATTTGAACGACAGCTTCCCGTCGGTACAGGTCGACATGATCCTCCGCGGTTCGGCGCTGAAGCCGGCGGATGACAGCCCGTTCGTCAACGAAGTGTTTTCGCCGGCCTTTACCGACCTGGTGTTCCAGCAGGTCAGCGCCGAGCGTGAGCGTCTGGTAGCCGAGTACCAGAGCACCAACTATTCGGTGGTCGACCTGGACTTGATCGAGCGCATCTACGGCATCTTCTATCGTCAGAAAGTCTCCGGCACTGCGCGCCAGGCCTTCCGCACCCTGACCGTGGTCGAGCACGTCAGCGCCAGCCCGTTGGGCATCGAGTTGGCCCTGCGCCACAACGCCACGGGCGAAACCAGCGTCAGCCATTACGACGCGGTGATCCTGGCCACCGGCTACGAGCGCCAGATGCACCGCCAACTGCTGGCGCCGCTGGAGGCTTATATGAGCGACTTCGAAGTCAGCCGCGACTACCGCATCGTCACCGACGAGCGTTGCAAGGCTGGCATCTACATCCAGGGCTTCAGCCAGGCCAGCCATGGGTTGAGCGATACCTTGCTGTCGGTGCTGCCGATCCGGGCGGATGAGATTGCGGCGTCGTTGTATGCGCATGATCGCCACCGTGGGCAGGGGCGTTCGGTGCAGGATTTGCTGCTCGCTACGGCGAGCTGACGAACGGGTGTTCGGGCTGCACGCTTGTAGGGGCAAAGCAGGGTAAGAAAATATTAAGCGGGCACGGTTGAGAAAATGTGGGAGGGGGCTTGCCCCCGATTGCGGTGTATCAGTCAACTAATTTGTAGCTGACAGATTGCAATCGGGGGCAAGCCCCCTCCCACATTTGATCTTCGGTGTTTGTTGGGGGGGGGCGGTCAGGCCAGTTCGGTGGCGGTGTTTTTGACTACCGCGAGTTCGGGGTGGGCCACCAGTTTGTCGATGTGCAACTCGTCGTTGTTCAACCAGGTTTCCGTCAGCACCCGGTAATGCTCCATGTCCCGGCAACGCATGCGCAGGCTGTAGTCGAACGGCCCGCTGATCAACTGGCATTCGAACACCTGCGGGCAGGCTTTGACGCAGGCTTCGAAAGCCTTTTGCGCCGAGCGCCCGCTCTGGTTGGACAAGGCCACCAGCACCAGCAGCGACAGCCCCGGTGAGACCATCTGCACGTCGATGATCGCCCCGTACCCACGGATCACCCCGCGCCGTTCGAGCTTGCGCACCCGCTCCAGGCAGGGCCTGGGGGTCAGATGCACCAGCGACGAGAGCTTTTCGTAGGTGATACGCCCCTGATGCCGCAGCACGTCGATGATCGCCTCATCGATGCGATCCAGCGCAGGGGAAGAATGGGGTCCGTTGGCCTTGGTATCCATGGGTTTCACTTCAAGCGGTTGGAAAGAAATTGCTGCAAGCGTTCGCTGTTGGGATGGTCGAGGATCTCGGCGCCGCCTTGCTCTTCGACCCGGCCCTGGTGCAGGAACAGCACTTGGCTGGACACCTGGCGGGCAAAGCCCATTTCGTGGGTGACCATCAACATGGTACGACCTTCCTCAGCCAACGTCTGTATGACTTTGAGGACTTCTCCTACAAGCTCAGGGTCCAAGGCGGAGGTCGGTTCGTCGAACAGAATGATTTCCGGTTCCATCGCCAGGGCTCGGGCGATGGCAACGCGCTGCTGTTGGCCGCCGGACAGAAACGCCGGGTATTGATCCGCCACTCGGCCCGGCAAGCCCACCTTGTCCAGGTACATTCGCGCGCGCTTTTCCGCTTCGGCGGCGCTCACGCCCAACACCCGGCGCGGGGCCATGGTGATGTTTTCCAGCACGGTCATGTGGCTCCACAGGTTGAAATGCTGGAACACCATCGCCAGGCGTGTGCGCAGGTTCTGCAGTTGTGCCTGGTGCGGCGCGTGGGTGCCGGCGCGGCCCTGGCGCATTTCGATGCTGATGCCGTCCAGGGTGATGACGCCGGCGTCCGGCTGTTCGAGAAAGTTGATGCAGCGCAGCATCGTGCTTTTGCCCGAGCCGCTGGCGCCGATCAGGCTGATCACGTCGCCATTGCGTGCGTTGAGGGACACGCCTTTGAGCACTTCGTGTTCGCCGTAGCGTTTGTGGATGCCTTCGACCTGGAGTTTGATCGCGGCGGTGTCGGTAGCGGTCTTGGCAGCGAGTGGTGCATCAACCGGATAAGTGGCCAGGGCCTGCGCGGACTGATTCATGGGTTAGCCTCGGGTAGGAACAAGAAAACGCATCCAGCGACGTTCGGCCAGTCGAAACAGGCCCACCAGTGCAAAGGACAGCAGCATGTAGAGCAGCGCGGCGATACCGAAGGCCTGGAACGTCAGGAACGTCTCGGCATTCGCATCGCGGGCCACTTTGAGGATGTCGGCGACGGTGGCGGTAAACGCCAGCGACGTGGCGTGCAGCATCAGGATCATTTCATTGCTGTAGGCCGGCAATGCACGGCGCAGCGCGGCGGGCACCAGCACAAACAGGTTCAGCCGCCAGCCGTGCAGGCCATAGGCGCGTGCCGCTTCGATTTCGCCATGGGGAATGTTGCGGATCGCCCCGGCGAAGATTTCCACGGTGTAGGCGCAGGTGTTGAGCACGAACGCCAGCAGCGTGCAGTTCAGCGCGTTGCGAAAGAACTGGTTGAGCAGGGCGTTGTCCTGCACCACCTCCAGGCTGTACAGCCCGGTGTAGCAAATCAACAGTTGGATATACAGCGGCGTGCCGCGAAACAGGTAGGTGTACACCTCCACCGGCCAGCGCAGCCAAAAGTGCTCAGAGACGCGCGCTAGCGCCAAGGGGATCGACAGGAAAAACCCGAACAGCACCGAAATGATGAACAACCACAGGGTCATCGCCACCCCGGACAAGCCCGCGCCATCGCTGAACAGGTAGGCCAGGCCGTATTGCTGGAACAGTTCGATCATCGCGCCATCCCCTTGATGCCCAGGTTGTAGCGCCGTTCGAGGCGCTTGAAGATGCGGTTGGAGAGGGTGGTGATCACCAGGTACACCAGGCCCGCAAGGATCAGGAAGTACAAGGGTTCGTTGGTGGTCTTGCCGGCGTTTTGCGCGGCTTTGACCAGGTCCGACAGGCCGATGATCGACACCAGCGCCGTGGACTTGAGCAACACCAGCCAGTTATTGCCCAGCCCCGGCAGGGCGAAGCGCATCAACTGCGGGAACAGCACCAGGCGAAAACGCTGCCAGCGGCTCAGGCCGTAAGCGGTCGCGGCTTCCAGTTGGCCGACCGGCACGCTGAGGATCGCGCCGCGAAAGTTTTCGGTGAAATAGGCGCCGTAGATAAACCCCAGGGTGATCACTCCGGCGGTAAACGGGTCGATTTCAAAGTAGTTCCAGCCGAAAGTTTCGGTCAGGTCGTTCAGCCACAGTTGCAGGCTGTAGAAAATCAGCAGGATCAGCACCAGGTCCGGCACGCTGCGAATCAGCGTGGTGTAGAGCGTGGCCGGCAGCCGCAGCCATTTGGCGCTGGAGAGCTTGGCGCCGGCGGCGATCAGGCCCAGGCCAAGGCTCAGGCCCAGCGCCAGGAACGCCAGCTTGACCGTCATCCAGGCGCCCTGGGCGAGCATGGGGCCGTAGCCCTGCAGGTTGAGGAATTCGTTCATGGGGGGAGATCTCTAAAGGGCGCAGACATACCCCTGGGGGAGCGGGCTTTGGTGGGAGGGGGCTTGCCCCCGATGAGGGTGTTCCAGTCGACACATGTACTGACTGAGCCGCCGCTATCGGGGGCAAGCCCCCTCCCACACAAGCCTTTTCACAAAAGGGGCGGTGTTGGCTTACTCGTTGTAGATGTCTTGATCGCCGAAGTATTTCTTCTGGATCTGGGCGTAGGTGCCATCGGCCTGTACGGCAGCGATGCCCTTGTTGATCAGCGCGCGCAGTTCCTGGTCGTTCTTGCGCAGGCCCATGGCGATGTCCAGGGGCAGCGTCGGGTCCTTGAAGGCCGGGCCGGTTTTGAAGTCGGCGCCTTCAGGCTTGGACAGGAAGTTGAGCTGGGCTTCGAGTTTGTCGGTCAGGGTGGCGTCGAGGCGGCCGTTTTGCAGGTCGGCGTAGTTCTGCTCCTGGGACTGGTAGGCCTTGATCTGGGCGCCCAGCTTGGCCAGGTGCGCACGCGCATAGGCTTCCTGCAACGAGCCTTGCAGCACGCCGACTTGCTTGCCTTTCAGGGAGTCTGGGGTTTCGCCGAAGTCGGCGCTTTTACGGGTGATGACCGAGGTGGGGCTGAGGAACAATCGGTCGCTGAAGTCGATGACTTTCTCGCGAGCCGGGGTGATGGCCATGGACGACATGATCGCGTCGAACTTGCGCGCGCGCAGGGCGGGGATCATGCCGTCGAATTCGTTATGCACCCAGGTGCATTTGACTTCGAGTTTGGCGCAGATCGCGTTGCCCAACTCGATATCGAAGCCTTGCAGGCTGCCATCGGCGGCCACGGATTCGAAGGGTGGGTACTCGGGGAATACGCCGAAGCGGATTTCTTTCCAGTCTTGGGCGTGTGCAGCGGTGGCGCACAGCGGCAACAGCAACGCAGCGAATAGTGAGCGGAGTGGCGTCATGTTGAGTCCCTATATTTTGTAATTGATGTCAGGGCAGTCAAAGGGGTGCAGCGTGCATTCATTTACTGACTCTTCGGTCGCGCTCAGAATGCTTCAAGATGGTGCGTTTTTTGTGTCGTTTACCCCGTGCTCAAAGCGCGAATTGCGCTGTTAAAACAAGCAATGCAGCGGAATCGGCTGTCGCACCCGCTGAATCGGCTTTTCACCCTTGAAATCCTGGCCTGCCCTTGGCGCAAAGCGGCAGGCCAGAGCGGTTTCAGGCGCGCTTTTTGTGCTGTGCGCTTGGCGCTTGGGCCAGGCGCGCGAACAGGTCTTTCGGGTTGGCCAGGTCGGGTACCAGTTCCAGTTCGCTGCCGACATCCAGCGCCTTGGCCACGTCCAGCACGTAGCGCAGGGCCGAGTAGTCTTCGATGGCAAAACCCACGGAGTCGAACAGAGTGACCTGGCGCGCATTCTCGCGGCCGGGCGCCTGGCCGTTGATCACTTGCCACAGTTCGGTGACCGGCGAATCGGCCGGCATGTGCTGGATTTCTCCTTCGATGCGGCTTTGCGGTTCGTATTCGACGATCACCCGGGCGCGCTCGACGATGCGTCGGTCCAACTCGGTCTTGCCCGGGCAATCGCCGCCCACGGCGTTGAGGTGCATGCCGGGTTCGATCATCTCGTCTGTGAGAATGGTCGCGTAGGCCTTGTCGGCGGTGACGGTGGTGACAATGTCCGCGCCTTTCACCGCGTCGGCCACGCTGGCGGCCAGGATCACTTTGATTGCCGGGAACGCCTTGAGGTTGGCCGCCAGCTTGGCAGTGGCCTTGGCGTCGATGTCGAACAGGCGGATTTCATTGATGCCCAGCAGGGTGTGGAAGGCCAGCGCCTGGAATTCGCTTTGCGAGCCGTTGCCAATCAGCGCCATGCTGCGGCTGTTGTCCCGGGCCAGGTAGCGTGCGACCAGGGCCGAGGTGGCGGCGGTGCGAATCGCGGTGGTCAGGGTCATTTCCGCCAGCAGCACCGGTTTGCCGGTATCCACATCACCCAAGGCACCGAAGGCCATCACGGTGAGCATGCCGGCCTGGGTGTTTTTCGGGTGGCCGTTGACGTATTTGAACGCGTACAGCGACGCGTCGGACACCGGCATCAGTTCGATCACGCCCTCCGGCGAGTGGTTGGCCAGGCGTGCGCATTTCTCGAAATCCTGCCACCGCAGGTAGTCGGCGCGGATGTAGTCGGCCATCTCGGTGATGCAGGTTTGCAGGCCTTTTTGCGAGACCAGGTAGCTGAGGTCGTTGACGTCGATATAGCGGGTCATGGAGTGGCTCCTGTATTTATTGGAAGGTGGCGCGGGCGGGCAGATGCACTTCCGCGAGCATGCAGCGGGCACTGCCGCCGCCGATGCGTTCGATGTGGTCGATGTTCACCACCACCGGCCGCGTGTGGCGTTCCACATGCTGGCGCTGGGCGGGTTGCAGGGCGTTCCAGGCGCTGGCGGACATCACCAGCAGCGGCTGGCCGTCGCGGTCATGGACTTCGAGCATGTTGCCGGCGAAGGCTTCCAACTGGTCGAAGTCGAGGGCGAGGATGTCCTTGCCAGTGTCGCGCAGGGAGCGTTCCAGGGCCTGGCGCTCGTCGGCGTCCGGCAAGGCTTGCAGGCACACCACCGAGAGGTTGCGGCCGACGCTCATCATCACGTTGCTGTGGTAGATCGGCGCATGGTGGCGGTCGACGGCGTGGAACACGCAGAGTTGGTAGTCGAGGCGTTCGGCGAACTGGCGCAGGGCGTCGTGGTGCGTGCGCCCGGAGTGGCAGGCGTAGCTGATCCGGTGTTGGCGGTCGAGCACCATGCTGCCGGTGCCTTCGAGGAAGATGTTCTGGTGTTCGAGATGGCTGAGGTCAATGGTGTCTTTGATCGCAAAGCGTTGTTCGAGGACTTGCAGCACGCCCTTGTTGCGCTCCAATCGTCGGTTCTGGCCTTCCATCGGGTACAGCACCAGGCTGCCGTCGGCATGGCTGCTCCACCAGTTGTTGGGGAAAATCGAGTCGGGGGTATGCGGCGCCGGGGTGTCCTGCACGACCAGGACTTCGACGCCATGCTGGCGCAAGGTGTCGACATAGCCGTCGAACTCTTCCAGCGCTTTTTGCTGTGCGCTGAGCGGATCGAGGGGCTGGCGTTGGAAACGGTTGTTGATCGCGGTGTCCGGGTTGAAGGCAAAGCGCGCCGGGCGAATCATCAAGACGGTGTTGGTGGTTTGCATGGGGGCACGAATCCATGGGTTGAGCAGTGGGGCTATTTTGTGCGTTGTGGCGGGGGAATCTCGGCTGAAACCCAGGGGGTGCTCAGCCGGGAAAGCTGAAAAGTTGGGTGGGGCAGCCGAATCGGCTGTGCTGACTGACGGACCGCTATCGCAGGCAAGCCAGCTCCCACATTAGTATGGGGGTGGTTGTGGTATCCGAGTCAGGAAGGAGAGTGCATGTCTATCGCCGTTCGTATTGCCCAGGCCGCCGACGCAGATGGGATCAGCCAGGTCATCCTCGCTGCCTTGCACAGCAGCAATGCGCGCGATTACCCGGCCGAGGTGATCGTCCGGGTTGCGGGCAACTTTTCGCCCGCTGCGGTGCTGGAACTGCTTAGGCGCCGGGTGGTGCTGGTGGCGGTTCAGGATCAGGTGATCGTTGCCACCGCGGCCCTTGACGGCAATGCAGTGCGCTCGGTGTTCGTCAACCCGGCGCTGCAAGGGCAGGGCATTGGTCGGCTGCTGATGATTGAAATCGAATTGCGCGCCCGTGAGGCCGGGGTGACGGTGTTGAGTGTGCCGTCCTCGCTGACGGCCGAGCCGTTCTACACCAAGTTGGGCTTTCACACCGTGCGTGACGTCTACCATGGCCATGAACGCACGCTGGTGATGGAAAAGGCGCTGTCGTCGCGCCACCCCATCGGCGCCTATCGCGACCGTCTGCACCGGGCGCAGGTGGTTGCGTTGTGGCAGGAGGCTTTTGGTTATGACACCGCCCATAACCTGCCGACCCTGGCGATTGATAAGAAGCTGGCGGTCAATGACGGGCTGTTCTTCGTGGCGACGGATAAGAACGTCGTGATAGGCACGATTCTGGCGGGGTACGACGGGCATCGTGGTTGGTTGTATTCGGTGGCGGTGCGCGCTGACTATCGCCGGCAAGGGCTGGGTGCGTCACTGGTGCGGCACGCGGAGCAGGCTTTGAGTGCCTTGGGGTGTATGAAGATCAACCTGCAGATCACCGGCGGCAATGACACGGTGGTGGGGTTCTACGAGGCGTTGGGGTATGGGGTGGAGCCGAGGATCAGTATGGGGAAGAAGATGGTGGAAAATATCCCGACTCAATCCTGAGAATGATCGCAGATCAAATGTGGGAGGGGGCTTGCCCCCGATAGCGGAGTGTCAGTCACCGGCAATATTGACTGAGCCACCGCTATCGGGGGCAAGCCCCCTCCTACAGGGGTTTGCAGTGTGTTTGGGTTAGACCTTGACGATCCAGCCTTCTGGCGCTTCGACGTCGCCGGATTGCACGCCGGTCAGCTCTTTGTAGAGCTTCTGGGTGATCGGGCCGACGTCGGTCTCGCTGTAGAACACGTGCAGTTTGCCGTTGTACTCGATGCCGCCGATCGGCGAGATCACGGCGGCAGTCCCGCAGGCGCCGGCTTCCTGGAAGATATCCAGTTGGTCGATGAACACTTCGCCCTCGACCACTTCCAGGCCCAGGCGGGTCTTGGCCAGTTCGATCAGCGACAGGCGGGTGATGCCTGGCAGCACCGAAGGCGACTTCGGTGTGATGAACTTGTTGTCACGGGTGATCCCGAAGAAGTTGGCCGAACCGACTTCCTCGATCTTCGAGTGCGTGGCCGGGTCCAGGTAGATGCTGTCGGCGAAGCCGGCTTTTTTCGCTTCCGAACCTGGCAGCAGGCTGGCGGCGTAGTTGCCACCGACCTTGGCGGCGCCGGTGCCGTGTGGTGCGGCGCGGTCGTAGCCGGAGATCTGGAAGTTGTGCGGCACCAGGCCGCCCTTGAAGTAGGCGCCGACCGGGATTGCGAACACCGAGAAGATAAACTCCGGCGCGGTGCGCACGCCGATGTTGTCACCGGTGCCGATCACGAACGGGCGCAGGTACAGCGCGCCGCCGCTGCCATACGGCGGGATGAACCGCTCGTTGGCGCGAACCACTTGCTTGCAGGCGTCGATGAAGGCTTCGGTCGGCACTTGCGGCATCAGCAGGCGGCCACAGCTGCGCTGCATGCGTGCGGCGTTCTGGTCCGGGCGGAACAGGTTGATCGAGCCGTCCTTGCAGCGGTAGGCCTTGAGGCCTTCAAAGCATTGCTGGCCGTAGTGCAGGGCGGTGGAGCCCTCGCTGATGTGCAGCACGTTGTCTTCGGTCAGGGTGCCCGCTTGCCACTCGCCGTTTTTCCAGGTCTGGATAAACCGCTTGTCGGTCTTGATGTAGTCAAAACCCAGCTTGTCCCAATTGATGCTTTCGTTACCCATGACACCCTCTATCTCTGGTCAACCGCCTGGTTGAAGGCAGGCTTATCGGTTTTTTTCTGGATGGCGCAACAATACTGCATTCCGCTGCTGGTCTTCCAGTTACATGCGGTCTTTGCAGGAGTTGGCTTGTTGTGGCGAGGGAGCTTGCTCCCGCTGGGTTGCGAAGCGGCCCCAGCCGCAGGCGACTGCTGCGCAGTCGAACGGGAGCAAGCTCCCTCGCCACAGAAACTATCCCGGTTACATATGCAAGGCGTGGCCCAGGGCCCTTAGCGCGGCTTCCTGGACGGCTTCGCCGAGGGTCGGGTGGGCGTGGATGGTGCCCGCTACGTCTTCCAGGCGCGCGCCCATTTCCAGGCTCAGCCCAAAGGCGGTGGACAGCTCGGACACGCCGACGCCAACCGCCTGCCAGCCGACAATCAGATGATTGTCACGCCGCGCCACCACCCGCACGAAGCCGGTTTTCGACTCCAGGGTCATGGCCCGGCCATTGGCCGCGAACGGGAAGCTCGACACGATGCAGTCCAGGCCCGCGGCTTTGGCCGTGTCGGGCGTCTTGCCGACCACCACCAACTCCGGGTCGGTAAAGCACACGGCCGGGATCGCCGCCGGGTTGAATTCGCGGTGTTGACCGCTGATCAGTTCGGCGACCATTTCGCCCTGGGCCATGGCCCGGTGGGCGAGCATCGGCTCGCCGCTCAGGTCGCCGATGGCCCACACATTGCGCATGCTGGTCTGGCAGCGGTGGTCGATCTTGACCGCCGCGCCGTGCATGTCCAGGTTCAGCGCTTCGAGGTTCCAGCCCAGGGTGTTGGGGGTGCGACCCACGGCGACCAGCACCTGATCGGTGTCCAACGACACGGTGTCACCCTTCGGGTCGCGCACTTGCAGGCGGTTGTGCTCAAAGCCGGTGACGCTGTGCTTGAGGTACAGCTTCACGCCCAATTGCTTGAGGGATTCAGCCACCGGCTGGGTCAGTTCGGCGTCATAGGCCGGCAGGATGCGTTCCTGCGCCTCGACCACGCTGACCTCGGCACCGAGCTTGCGGTAGGCAATCCCCAGTTCCAGGCCGATATAACCGCCACCCACCACAATCAGGCGTTTGGGCACGCGGGTCGGCGCCAGGGCTTCGGTGGACGAGATGATCGGCCCGCCAATCGGCAGCATCGGCAGGTTGACGCTTTTCGAACCGGTGGCCAGCAGCAGGTGTTCGCACTGGATGCGCTGGTCGCCGACGTCGACGGTCTTGCCGTCCACCACCTTGGCCCACCCGTGGATGACCTGCACCTTGTGTTTCTTCAGCAGCGCGGCAACCCCGGTGGTCAGGCGATCGACGATGCCGTCTTTCCATTCCACGCTTTTGCGGATGTCCAGGGTCGGCACATCGACTTCGATCCCCAGGGGCGAACCCTGGCTGTGGTGGACGCTTTGCTGGAACTGTTCGGCCACATGGATCAAGGCCTTGGACGGGATGCAGCCGATATTCAGGCAGGTGCCGCCCAGTGCCTGGCCTTCCACCAGGACGGTCGGGATACCCAGTTGACCGGCGCGGATCGCGGCCACATAACCGCCAGGGCCGCCGCCGATAATCAGCAGGGTGGTGTGCAATGTCTGAGTCATGCCCTTACTCCAGGAACAGGCTGGCGGGTTGTTCGAGCAGGCCGCGAATGGCCTGGATGAATTGCGCCGCGTCCATGCCGTCGACCACGCGGTGATCGAACGAGCTGGAGAGGTTCATCATCTTGCGGATCACGATCTGGCCCTTGATCACCATCGGCCGCTCGACGATGCGGTTGACGCCGACGATGGCCACTTCCGGCAGGTTCAGCACCGGCGTGCTGACGATGCCGCCCAAGGCGCCGAGGCTGGTCAGGGTAATGGTCGACCCCGACAGCTCGTCGCGGCTGGCCTTGCCATTGCGCGCGGCGGTGGCCAGGCGGGCGATTTCCTCGGCATTGCCCCACAGGCTGCGTGCTTCGGCGTGACGTACCACCGGCACCATCAGGCCTACATCGCTCTGGGTGGCGACGCCCACATGCACCGCACCGAGGCGGGTGATGACCTGGGCTTCGTCGTCGTAACGCGCGTTGATCTGCGGGAAGTCGCGCAACGCCACGACCATGGCGCGCACGATGAACGGCAGCAGTGTCAGCTTGCCGCGTGTCGCAGCGTGTTTTTCATTGAGGTGTACCCGCAGCTCGTCGAGGGCCATGCTGTCGAGGGCTTCCTGCAATTGCAGGCGCGCTTCGCCGATCTGTTCGTGTTCGAGAGCGCGCTGCTCGCCCATCTCGGCCACTTCTTCGTCGAGGCGAGTGCGGCGCAGGGTCAGTTGCTCGGCCTTGGCCTTGCTCGCCGAGAGCTGGGCTTTCAATTCGCCCTGCTGGCGCGCTTCGTCCTGCAACAGGCGGCGCAGGTGTTCGCGGCCGGTCTCTTGCTGACGCTGGGTGGCGCGCAGGGTTTGCAGTTCGGTTTCCAGGCTTTCCAGGGTGGCTTCGCGCTCTTCACGCTCGGCGATCAGCTTGACGATTTCCTGGCCACGGGCCAATACGCCGCTCTGCGCTTCACTGGCACGGCACACCCGCAGGAAGTGGCGGCCGACCCAATAGCCGTCGCGGCTGATCAGGCTTTCGCCGGCGCCCAACTGACCGCGTTGGGCCAAGGCCTGCTCCAGGGACTCCACCGGTTTGACCTGGCCCAGCCACGGCGACAGGTCAATCGCGGCCTCGACTTTATCCAGCAAACTGCCCGGCACACGGGTGCCATCGGCGGCAGGACTGAGCAAGCGCAGATCGCCCTGGGCAAAGCCGGCCAGGTCGAAACCGGCAAAATCATCCACCAGCACCGCTTGCAGGTCGGCGCCGAGCACGGTTTCCACCGCCAGTTCCCAACCCGCCTCGACCTTCAAACCCTCCGCCAGACGCGGGCGCTCGGCCAAGTGCTGGTCGCGCAGCCATTCGGCGGTG
>NZ_JAKNRV010000011.1:0-40824 GCF_023072625.1 Pseudomonas emilianonis | reverse complement strand
GCGGTCCCGTTCGTGGGGTCATGGTTTCCCAGTGCCAAGGCGAAAGCCGCAGGTGCACCGGTGAAAGTGAATATTGGCAAGATTGAGCCAGGCCAGCAGATGATTGCTGAGTGGCGCGGTCAGGCGGCCCAGGTAAGGCGACAGGCGTTGCGCGCGCCAGGTTTCGTAGCGGCGCAGGATGGCCTCTTCCTGCTGCGATCCCCAGGCCTGCAACTGTGCATCCGTCATCACTTCAAGGGTGGCCAACGCCGCCGCGCAGGCGATGGGATTGCCAGAGTAAGTGCCGCCCAACCCGCCTTTGGGCAGGTTGTCGAGTAATGCCTTGCGCCCCACCACAGCGCCCAACGGCACACCGCCGGCGATGCTTTTGCCGAGCAGGATCAGGTCCGGTTCTATGCCCAGGCGCGAGAAGGCAAAACGCTGGCCAGTGCGGCCGAAACCGGACTGGATTTCATCGGCGATCAGCAGGATGTTTTTCTCATCGCAGAAACGGCGCAGGGCCTGGGCAAACTCGATATCCAGCGCGAGGAAACCGCCTTCGCCCTGCACCGGCTCAATGATGAAACAGGCGACGTCGTTGACGTCGATTTCCACACTGAACAAGCGGTCCATGGCCTTCAGCGCTTCGGCGCAGGTCACGCCGTTGTCTGCGCTCGGGTAGGGCAGGTGATACACCGGGCCCGGCAGGACACCGACTTTTTGCTTGTAGGGCGCGACCTTGCCATTCAGGTTGAGGGTGGCGAGGGTGCGGCCGTGGAACGCGCCGTCGAAGGCAATCACCGCGGTACGACCGGTGGCGCCGCGCACGATCTTCAAGGCGTTTTCCGCGGCTTCCGCGCCGCTGTTGGTGAGCATGCCGCTGACCGGGTAGTCCACCGGGATAAACGCACTCAAACGATCCATCAGCTCAATGTAAGGCCTATGCGGTGCGGCGTTGAAGGCATAGTGAGTCAGTTGGGTCGCCTGCTGGCGAATCGCCTCGACCACTGCCGGGTGGCAATGCCCGAGGTTGAGCACGCCGATGCCGCCGACAAAGTCGATGTAGCGCTTGCCCGTGGTGTCCCAGACCTCAGCGTTCTTGCCGTGGCTGAGGCTGATGGGGTGAACGATGGAAATCGACTGGCTGATGGTTTCGCGGCTCATGAATCTCGGACTCGGCAGTGGCGGGCTTCTTTTTATCTAAGCCGCGAGCCAGGCTGTGCCGCAAACGAAATAAAGTCGCCGGGTCATTCCAAATCGGAAGGAGCGGTTGCCAGCAGGTCGTTCGGGGCAACAAACCCCGCGCATTTATTCCGAGACGACGTCCTTCCCTGCTGCCTTGGACCGATACAGCGCCTGATCGGCCCGCGCCATCAGCGCGGCGGGGGCTTCACCCGCAAGACGCTCCACCACCCCCAGGCTCAGGGTCACTTTGAAGTCTCCCACGGCGGGCATCTCGGTCATTTTTTGGCGAATGCGCTCGGCCAGGGCTTTCGCTGTCTTCAGGGTGCTTTTGGGCAGCACCACCACAAACTCATCGCCACCCCAACGCGCCAGCAAGTCACCGGGGCGCATGCAGGATTCCAGGCTCTCCACGACGCTCACCAGGGTCTTGTCGCCGACGCCGTGGCCGTGTCGATCATTGATCGGCTTGAAATCATCGATATCCATGGCGAGCAGCGCCAACGGCAGGCGGAAACGTTCGGCGCGGTCGCATTCTTCCAGCAGCACTTTCTCCAGGCGATAACGGTTGGCCACGCGGGTCAGGGCGTCGCGCTCGGCCAGTGAGCGGTTTTCGTCCAGTTGCAATTGCAGTTGCTGATTGACCCGTGACAACTCGCGTGTGCGTTCGGCAACCAAGGCTTCAAGCGATTGGTTACGCCGTTCGAGCCGTTCGATGGAGCATTTGCGCATATTAATGTCGCGGTGGGCGCCAACCATGCGCGCCACCGAGCCGTCGAAGTTACGCGCAACCACATAGCCGCGGTCTTCTATCCACAGGTAGCTGCCGTCTTTTTTGCGGCAGCGGTATTCGGTCTGGTAATGGGGCGAGCGACGGTTGATGTAGTCATCGAACAGCGTCATCACCCGGGGGTAGTCGTCGGGGTGGAGGATGTTCTCCCAGGTGAACACGCTGTTCTCCAGGGAGTGGCTGGGGTAGCCGAGCATTTCGTACCAGCCCGGGTTGCGGTAAACGAACCCGGTATTCGCGTTCCAGTCCCAGATTCCGTCACTGGCCAGTTCCATGACCGCATGCAGAATGTCGGCATTGAGGTCAGTTGAGGGTTTGTTGCCGGATGTATCGTCCATGTGTGTGCTTCCTGCGTGGGCAGGCCCAGAAGGGCATTCAAATTCCCGCCGATACTCCGTGGCTGGCGCTACTGTACAACGGGGCTTGCGCGCTTTGAATAGAGGGGCTTTGCGGCTTCAGGGGGTGTGGCGATAGGCCATTATCTGGGCGCCAGCATCCTCGTCCGCGCCTTTCCATCGGCGTTGTGCTGGTAAATCGCTTCAGGCTGGCCTTGTTCGTTGAAAAACACCTGGCCGATCCCTGCCGAGTTCCACAAGCGCTCACCGGCTTGCGCGTGTTCCGGGATATGCGGCACCACCTGCATGGTGCGGCGGCGGGTGAACCAGTTTAGCGGAGAACGCGGCGAGTAGAGCCAGCGGTTGAGGCGGTCGAACCATTCCAGCAGGCGCGGTGGGAATTCGTTCTTGATGCCGCTGCTGGTGATCTGCCAGAGCTTGGGGCCTGCGTTGCGATGGCGGATCAGCACTTCGTAGACGAACGAATAGTGTACGTCGCCCGAGAGGATGACGTAGTTACCCGGCGTGCGGGAGTGGCGGAAGATATTCAGGATCACCTCGGCGGCGCCGCGATGCGCCATCCAGTTTTCGGCGTCCACCAGCAGCGGGTAGCCGCACCCACTGAAGACTTTTTGCACGGTCTCGATCAGCTTGACGCCAAAGATCGGCGCGGGGGAGACGATGATCGCGCACGGGTGGTCGAGCAGTTCCTGTTGCAGTTCGCTCAAGGCTTCCCAGTCCAGCAGGCCGGATGGTTGTTTGAGGTTGAATTCGCTGCGCCAGCGTCGGGTTCGGGTGTCGAGCACGACCAGCGCGGGGGTGGTCGGCAGGACGTAATGCCACTGTTGGAAGGCCAGTAGTGTTTGGATCAGTTCATCCTGCGCGCTCGCGTTCAGATGATTGTCGTGTGCCTGGGCGGCAAGCGCTTGTGTCTGGCTGATCAGCTTGGCAAACACATCCGGCTGGTTGCCCCAGCCCTGGCACAGCAGGTACGCCAGCAACGCGTTACCGATGATGCGTTTGGAGAACGGATGGCCGTAGGCAGTTTCTTCCCACTGGGCACTGAGGTTCCAGTCGTCGGTGATGTCGTGACCATCGTAGTCCAATGCCAGAGAGGTGCAGACAACGCCTCAGGATCAGTAAAACCGCGGCTTTTCAAGAAGTCGGCCTCTGTCCGTATGGACATTAATTGCGTATGGACATTTACTACCACCTTTGTCCATATCTAACTCTCGCAGCTGCCCTGGCCTTAGACCACTACAGCCTCCTCCCTGCCAGATGTTATAGCGAAAGAGGATATATTCTAGGCACGTCACTGACATCCGCTGTTGCCAATCTCAACCTTCATGAACGGCAGTAATGGGTGGGGCGACTGCGGCCTTTCGCGACAGCCAGCATTTAGCCGATTCTGTTGAAAAAGTCGGCTTCGAATTCCACGGCAGAAAAGTACGCTTTGGAACGATGAAACTGGGATCCGTATAGGCCAATGCCCCGTGATACCCGACTTCATGGGCAGTGACAGTTCGAACGTGGATCTCGATTCGCTCAATGGCATCAAGCATCAACTGGCGCAGTTTTTTATCGAACAGATAAAGGCTAAACGCGTCGTCGAAAGTGGTATCTGGAAGGAAGGAGTTTTGTCGAAGGGGCTTTTGGGTTACATCACAAAGCACGACATTCTGCAGGTGGTCTCGTACAAAATTACGAGCCGGGAACCAGTAACCGCTGAGACGGTAGTAGCCTACCTGAGCGAGTTTACGTTCCGAACGGGCTGGGTTGGTAATGCCCATACCGCGTTCAATCAGTAACGCAACGAGGTCCGGGTAAGTCCGAAAGGGCTTCGGTGGCAAGAGCTGTTGCAACTTCCATGTTCCATAAACAAGAAGGCCAAAACATAGAGCTGGACAAGCCAGCCCCAGAGGATCGGGCGCTATTGGGTCCGATTTTCGGCTATCAGCGTCTCGGTGTCAATCGACTGGCAGCGTGCGTGAGTAGGCTGAGTGTATAGGACTATCAGAGCCTGAGAGCTTTGGTGAATTTATGAATTTGTCACTTTTGATTAATTTTGAGTGGCCTGGAGAGGAGTGAAGCTTCAGCCCTGCTGGGCGGAGGTGTTCAAGTGCCGGTACAGGTTCCGACCGCGCCGGTTGAAGGGGTATGTATCACTGGCCGCACGCGTCAAAGAACAGGTCAATCAAATAGTCGCAATCACGATTGAGCGGGTTTCTGCCATTAAAACTGCTGGCCAAGCCAAAGGTGCGAACCTACCTCCTTATTGACTTATCAGGTACCGGCCTGGATTGGATGTTCGTGGATTTTGTTAAGTGTTTGATTTTAAATAAATATTCTTTAATGCTAAAACTGATCACGTGTCAACGCTGAAACCAAGCCGTACATTTAATTGACGCCACCAAAATGCCGCCATATGATCCCCGTCAATTAGTGGCACTAGGCCATGTAGAGGGATCTAGAAATGTGGCGTTCGGTACACCGGACCAGGCTCAGCTTGTTGTCCGCTTTTTTTTGCCTGGGCTTTGCTGGGACAGCTCAAGGCGCTACCCCGCAAAACACGCCGGGCGTTACCGATCTGATCCGTGATCGCCAGGATCGCCTGCTCGAAGAGCAACAGCGTCGTCTCGAAGAGCTCAAGGATCTGCCCGGCAAAGCCGCCGCTCTCGCCAAGCCGGCAGCGCCCGCTGACACGCGCTGCTTTGCGATCAAAACCATTGAGCTTGCAGGTGCCGAAGCCCTGTCTGAGGGCGAGCGCGCCGAACTGATCAAGCCCTACATCGGCCAATGCCTTGGCGTGCCCCAGCTCAACGAAGTCCTCAAGGTCATCACTGATCGCTACCTGGCCAAAGGTTTGGTGACCAGCCGCGCGTACTTGCCACAACAAGACCTCTCCACTGGCGTCCTCAAAATCCAAGTCGTCGAGGGCAAGCTGGAACATTTGAAGGGCGCTGAAGGCAGCGGCATTACCGATCGACAGTTGGCCATGAGCTTTCCGGGCAAATCGGGCGAGTTGCTCAATCTGCGAGAAATCGAACAGATGGTCGACCAACTGAACCGTCTGCCGTCCAACCAGGCGCAGATGGAATTAGCGCCCGGCAAAGAAGTGGGCGGCAGCGACGTGCTGGTCAAAAACACCCCGCAGAAACCCTGGCGCGTCGGTCTGTCACGCCACAACGGCGGCCAGCGCAGCACCGGGGAACAGCAGTGGGGCGCCAGCATGGATTGGGACAACGCGCTGGGCCTGGCCGACCAACTCTCACTGCGCGGCGGCCACGATGCGGTCAGCGATCACCAAAAAACCTCGCGCAACTCGATGCTCAATTACAGCCTGCCATTCGGCTGGTGGAACCTCAATTACAGCTACAGCGAAACCGAATACCGCTCTCTGGCACAGGCCAGAGGGTTCAATTTCAAACAGTCCGGAGACAGTCAGAGCCACCAATTGCGCCTGGAACGTGTAATCCACCGCGACGCCCTGAGCAAAACCTCCCTCAGCACCGGCGTAGCCTACCTGCGCACCAACAACTTCATCGAAGACAGCAAGCAAGCTAGCGTTGAGCAGTAACCGCCTCAGCGAAGCCCAGTTCGGCATCAACCATGGTCGACGTATCGGCGGCTCATTCCTCAACATCGACCTGGGCATGCAGGATGGCATTGGCGCGTTCGACGCCCAGGCCAACCACGATCCGCGCCCCGACCAGGCCGATGCGCGCTACCGCAAATACACCGCGACCGTGAGCTACCTGTACCCGTTCAAGCTGTGGGGCGAGTCGTTCAGTTTCAGCAGCCTGATGACCGGCCAGCGCAGCGAAGACGTGCTGTTCAGCCCACAGCGTATGAGCCTGGGCGGGCAGTCGTCGATTCGCGGTTACAAGGATCAAAGCCTGGCCGGCGACAGCGGCGGCTACTGGCGCAACGACCTGCGCTGGAGCCGCCCGGTGACCATCGCGTGGTTGCAGCCGGTGTTCAATGAATACGGCACCAGCCTTGGCTATGACCAGGGCGTGATCAGCCACGGTCGCTATAACGCCGAACAACACGGACGCATGACCAGCAACTCCGTGGAGCTGTTCGCGCGTGGCCAGAACGTCGCCGCCACGGTGACCTTTGCACACTCTTTGGAACGCCCGGGGCCGATCACTGAACGTGAAGCGCCGGTTTATTTCCGTATGGATTTCTTCCTTTAAATCTTTACCGCCCCTTGGGCATCGAGACATGACATGGACGTTCGCCAGTTCGCCTTTCTTGCGCGCCAACCTTCTGCAGCCCTGAAAAGCCGTTCCAACTTCTTGGGGTTGCCCAAACGTGGATTAGCGTTGGTGTTGGCCAACGCGATGTTCTGGCAGCCGTTGCTGGCCCAGGCGGACGGTATTGTAGTCAGCGCACCGGGAACCAGCCTGGGGCAGGCGGCGAATGGCGTGCCGATCGTCAATATTGCTGCGCCCAATGGCAGTGGTCTGTCGCATAACCAGTTCAAGGATTACAACGTCGGCCAGCAGGGCGTGATCCTCAACAACGCCACCAGCCGGACCCAGTCCACGCAGTTGGGTGGGATCATCCTCGGCAACTCCAACCTCAAGGGCAATGCCGCAAATGTGATCCTCAACGAGGTGAACGGTGGTAGTCCGAGCCAGTTACGCGGGTTTACCGAAGTGGCGGGGCAATCGGCCCACGTGATTGTTGCCAACCCCTATGGCATCACCTGCAACGGCTGCGGCTTCATCAACACCCCGCAGGCCACGTTGACCACGGGTAAAGCAGTGATCGAAAACGGCCAGGTCAGCCGCTACCAAGTCGACCAAGGCAGCGTGTCCATCGAAGGCGCCGGCCTGAATGCCAACTACATCGACAGCTTCGAAATCATCGCCCGCTCAGCCAAGATCAATGCCGAGATCCAGGCCAAGAAGCTGACGATCATCGCCGGTGCCAATGACGTTGATGCCAAGACCCTAAAAACCACTGCGCGTGTCGCTGATCCAGCCACCGCCCCTCAACTGGCCATCGACTCCTCGACGCTGGGTGGCATGTATGCAGGAGCGATCAGGCTGGTGAGTAGCGAAGCCGGTGTCGGGGTAAAACTCGACGGCAAGATGCTCGCCAGTGGCGGCGATATGCAGCTGGATGCCAATGGTCACCTGAGCCTGGCGCAAGCCACGGCGGCTGAAGCGGTTGTCATTAACGCCCAGAGCCTCGATGCCCAAGGTGCGATCTATGGCGGTACTCGAGTCGAAGCAACCACCCAAGGCACACTGACCAACCGCCGTTCCATCGCTGCTCAGGACAGCGTCAAGCTGACCAGCGACGGTCAGCTCGACAACCTCGGCATGGTCGAGGCCGGTGTCACCCCGGAGAACACCCGCAATCAGACCGGTGATGTGAGCCTCACCGCCAAGAACATCGACAACCGTGGCCAGAGCGTCATCGCCAGCCGCGACCTCAAGGTCACTGCCACTGAAACCCTCGATAACCGTGCCGGCACACTCTCTGCCAACACAGGTCTGACGCTCAATGCTAAGGACATCGACAATCGCGGCGGGACCCTGACCAGCCAGGGGACGGCCAAAACTACCCTTGGAGGTACGCTCGATAACCGCGACAACGGCACCCTGGCCAGCGGTGGTGAGCAAACGCTGAAAGCGACAGCGGTGAAGAACACCAGCGGCATCATCAGCAGCCAGGACACTCTGGGCCTGGACGTGGCCAGCCTCGACAATAGCAGCGGCAAAATCACCGCCAAAGGTGCGCTGACCCTGGACGGCACCACCGTCGAAAACGTTAAGGGTCAGATCACCAGCCAGGGCGACATTCTCGCCACCGCCAAAATCTTCAATCAGCAAGGCGGCAAACTGATCAGCCAAGGCCAGCTCACTCTGACCGCCGACATCATCGACAACAGCCTCGACGGCTACATCGCGTCCGCCCATGCAATGGGCCTCACGGCCCACCAGCAACTGATCAACTCCGGCAAAGGCATCATCAGCACCCAGCAGGGCCTGACCCTCAACGGCGGTGCGGTGGAGAACGCCACCGGCAGCCTGCTCAGTCAGAGCGGAATCACCGCGACTCTGAGTGAGGGACTGAACAACCAAGATGGCAGTGTCATCACCCAGACCGGCGAACTCGATATCGATGCCAAGAGTGTCGATAACCGTGGCGGCGTTTTAGCCAGCGTTGCAGGCAAGCTTAAAACCACCCTGGCAACGGTGCTGGATAACGGCAAGTCGTTGACTGTCGTGGGCGACGCGGGGCTGATCCAGGCCGACTCGCTCGACTTGGGTGCGCAACAATCAGTACTCAATAACGGCGGCCAAGTGTCCGCCTTGAGTGGCGATGCACTGATCACCACTGCCACCCTCGACAACCAAGACGGCGCCCTGCTGGCCAAGCAAAAGCTGACGGTCCGTGCTCACGACCTCAACAACATCCAAGGCCGAGCGGCCGCCGACGCCATCGATTTTGGCCTCACTGGCGAGTTGAGCAACCAATCTGGCCTGGTCGAAGGCAGCAGCGGTTTGCTGATCGACGCCGCGTCCATCAACAACCAGAACGGCAAGCTGCGTTCTCTTGGCCAGCAAGGTACCGCCAGCGTGGCCAGCGCGCAGTTGCTCGATAACCAGAGCGGCATGATCGAAGCCGCCAACCATGACGTGTCCCTGCGCATGGCCAGTTTCAAGAACGCCGACGGTAATATCCTCCATGTCGGCACCGGCACTTTTGGGGTCGATCTGGCGAAGTTCAGCAATATCGGCGGAAGCATCGCCACCGCCGGCATCCTGACCGTCGACGCGTCCAAGTGGGACAACAACACTGACATCCAGGCCTCAGTGCTGGATGTGACCGTTGGCCAATTCAACCAGGCCGCCACCGGCAAGCTCGCCGCCAGCCAGAGCTTCACCGGCAAGGGCGACAGTTGGACCAACGCTGGCCGCATCACCAGTGGTGGGACCTTCTCGCTGACCGCCGCCAGCGTCACCAACACCGGCACCCTCGGTGGCGCAGGAAAAGTTGAGCTGAACGCTGATGCCGTGCGTAACGATCATGGTCTGATTTTCAGCGGCACCGACATGGCGCTGCGCTTCAAGAACCTGACCAACTACTATGCCGACATCTACAGCCTTGGCGGACTGAGCATGATGGCCCGCGATGGTGTGGCCCGTAGCGCATCCGTGGAAAACATCTCCAGTCATATCGAAGCGGCGAATGAACTGTTGATGCGCAGCGACACCGTTATCAACCGTAAGGATGTATTCAGCACTGTCGACCAAGTGGTGTCCGGTAGCCTCAGTGTGAGGTGCTACGACTGTAGCGGTGACCACCACAACGTCGACTACATTGCCAACGAAGTCTCCAAAAGCGTGGTGGCGACGGATTCGGCCAGCGCCTCGATTCAGAGCGGTTCCAAGCTGACCATCGATGGTTCCAGCGTGCTCAACAAATACAGCACCATGGCCTCGGGCGCAGACTTGCTAATCACTGCCGATAACGTTGCCAACATCGGCGCCACTACCGGTACCAGTACCCGCACACGCACCTGGAACACCGGTCGCGTCAGTGATGGTACGGATGAGCGCTTCCGTGGCAACTGGATAGACCCCTATAACGCGCAGCCTAACCCGAAGGTCTTACCCGTCGGCGCGCTCAACTCTTTCAACCTGGTGGGTGATACCACCACCGTGACACCGGGCGCCCCGGTTGCCGCAGTGATTCAAGCGGCAGGCAGTGTCAACATCCAGGCTACCCAGCAGATGGAAAACAGCAGCATCGTACAGTTCACACCGCCTACGCCCGTCGCGGACAAAGGCGGTGCCACCACCGTGACCCAGCCTGCCGTCGTCGTGCTGAACCCACAATTGCCACCGGCCCTGGCGCAACAACAAGTCAACCCAACCACGATGCCTGGCTTCACTTTGCCAACCGGCCAAAGCGGCTTGTTTCACTTGGTCGACAGCGCAGCCGTTGCACAAAGCAGCCAGGACCTGAGCAAGGCCAACATCCAGGGCTCCAACGCCAGCCGCACGATCACCACTCCCAAGTATTTGGTAGTCACCGATCCGGCGCTTACCGACCTCAAGCAATTCATGAGTTCGGATTACATGCTGGACAAACTCGGCTACGACCCGCAGACCGCGTGGAAGCGTCTGGGCGACGGCCTCTATGAACAGCGCCTGATCCAACAGGCGGTCACCGCGCGCACGGGCCAGCGCTACATCGACGGCCAGACCAGCGATGAAGGCATGTTCAAGTACCTGATGAACAACGCCATCGCCAGTAAGGACCAACTCAATCTCGCCGTCGGTGTGACCCTGACTTCGCAACAAGTCGCGGCGTTGACCCATGACATCGTCTGGATGGAAGACCAGGTGATAAACGGCGAGCACGTGTTGGTGCCCGTGCTGTACATGGCCCAGGCGAACAAACGCCTGACGGCGGATGGGGCGTTGATTCAGGGCAAGGATGTGACGCTGATTGCCGGGGCGGACTTGAAGAACGCCGGGACCTTGCGTGCCAGTGAAAATCTGTCGGCAGCAGCAGGCAACAATCTGGTGAACACGCGGCTAGCCGAGGCTGGGGAGAAGCTTAAGCTGGTGGCGGGCAAGGACCTGGTGAACATGCAAGGCGGCATCCTCAAAGGCAAGGATGTTGACCTGAGCACGTTGACCGGCGATATCCGCAATGACCGGACCATCACCACGATTGAAAACAGTGGAAAAGGGTTCAGCTCCAAGGCTGCGGTTGTGGATAGCGCCGCAAGCATTGAAGCCGGAAACAACCTGACGATGCATGCCGCGCGGGACCTGCTGAATGTGGGCGGGGCCCTTACAGCAGGCAAGAATGCGGAGTTGAGCGCGGGTAACGATGTGGTGATTGCAGCGGCTCGCGAAGAAACCGGGTCGATGCGCCAGGACAAGCGGCATTTCTGGGAACAAAGCCAGACGGTGCAGCATGCCAGTGAGGTCAAGGTCGGTGGGGATCTTGATGTGGTGGCCACAAATGAGCTGACAATGGTTGCCAGCCATGTCAAGGCGGGTGGTGACGTCAACCTGTCTGGCAAGGATGTGAACCTCCTGGCGGCTGCCAACGAGGAGGCAAGTGAGTATCGCTATAAACGCAGCGGCAAGAAGATCAATCAGGAGGAGGACCATGTTCGGCAGCAGGGCACGACGATTGAGGCGGGTGGTGATGTAAATATCGCTGCGCTGAACGACGTGACGATGGTGGCCAGCAAAATCAACGCCGGTAATGAGGCGTATCTGGTTGCCGGTAACCAGCTGAATTTACTGGCTGAGCTCAATCGCGACTACTCCCTTTATGACATGACCAAGAAAGGCAGTTGGGGGAGTAACGCGGCGAAACGGGATGAGGTGACGCAGCACACAAACGTCGGTAGTGAAATCAAGACGGGCGGCAATCTCACGCTCAAGAGTGGCGGCGATCAACGTTATCAAGTGGCAACCCTGGACAGCGGCAAGGACCTGACGCTCGATAGCGGCGGCCGCATCGTGTTTGAGGGCGTGAAGGACTTCCACGATGAGAGCCATACCAAGAGCAAGGGGGACTTGGCTTGGTACAAGATGAAAGGCGAAGGGAAAACGGATGAGACCCTTCGGCAAAGCGCTCTGATCGCTCAAGGCAAGCTTGTCATTAAAGCGGCCGAAGGCATTCGTATTGACATCAAACAGGTCGATCAACAGAGCGTTAGCCAAACCATCGACGCGATGGTTCAAGCTGATCCGAACCTTGCTTGGATGAAGCAGGCGGAAGCTCGGGGCGATATCGATTGGCGCCAAGTAAAAGAAATTCACGACAGCTTCAAGTATGAATCTTCCGGGCTGGGAGCCGGCGCCAAGATTGCCATCGCAATTCTGATGTCTTTCATACTTGGCCCTGCGGGTCTTGGGTTGAGTGGGACTAACTTGGCTGTCGCGGCCAGCTTGAGCACTACTGCAGTCACAAGCACCATCGATAACAAGGGCAACCTGGGTCTGGCGATTAAAGATACATTCAGCGCGGGTAGCCTGAAGAACGCTGCGATTGCAGGGTTTTCTGCTGGTTTTCTTGATTACGCCGACGATAAATGGTTTACGGCAGCCGATGGTGCTGGGTCCGCCACACAGGGTATTCAACCCATAGATGGTGCTGCTGTAAGCGCAGCTAATCCTTCCAAAGATATCTTCCGTTGGAGCAATGCGACTGATGCGGCGACTCGTACAGTAACGCGAGCAGTTATCAGCAGTGGTGTATCCACTGCGATTGGTGGTGGCAGTTTCAGTAGCAATTTCAACGCAGCGCTGCTGGGCGAGGCCGGCAACATGGCCATGGCCACCGGCTTCAATTGGGTTGGGGACCAAATCACCTTTCCAAACGGAAGTGTCCAGAAAATTGCTGCCCACGCCATCATGGGTGGCCTATTGGCAGAGCTGACGGGGAGTGACTTCAAAACTGGTGCAGCTGCTGCGGGATTGAACGAGGCTTTGATTAACGTCATGGCCGGTGCGGCTGGTAAAAATGAACAGCTGCAGTTGGTTTTTTCCCAGCTCACTGGTCTGGTGGGAGCTGCTGCTGTCGGGGGAGACCTCAACACTGGCTCAGTGATCGCTCAAAAGGCCACTACATTTAATTATCTTTTTCATGAGGAACTTGTTGAGAAAGAACGGAAGCTTAATACGTGTGCGACTGAAGATGCCTGTCAAAAAGTTCGCGATTATTACAACGACTTGGATGCAACTAGGAATAAAGGCTTTCCAAGTTTATGTCGTGATAATCCGACGATGTGCGAGCAAGTTTATGAGCGGCTTAAAAATGAAATTCCCTCAAACTGGGCTTTAGTGGAGGAGCTGAGAAAGTCTGGTGTAGACAATGTATCTGGGCGCGCCATAGCACTCCTGACAGCGATGGACAGGAATCAGGAAGCTATCAATATAAATATTGTCGAAAGCATCCGGGCTAAGAGTGGTGATATTGCTGGAAATGCCGCTCCTTCTGTTATGGACGCTTTAAACCCGGGGATGGATCTTTTTTCCTCAACAGCGGGTAAAAGTGGAGCTGCTGGAGCTGGGATCAAAACGGGCATCATTGGTGATGTCGGGAAGAATCGAGGTATTCAGAACGTATACGATTCCATTCGTAAAGCACCTGAGTTTCCCGCAGGTTTTAGGGAACGGGCGGGATCAACAACCAAAAATGTGGTAAACAATAGCGAACTGCTAAGCGATCTTAGGCAAGTGGAAGCAGGAAAATGGACTAAGATTTACAAGGACGGTTATGATGCGGTCGGAAATAAAGTGTCGATTCATTACTTTCAAAGTGAAAGTGGGAAAGTTTTTAATGTGAAAACTAAACCAGATTGGAGTAATTATTGATGGAAAATCCAGTTTTAGTCGTAGAGCTATATGAGCCAGAGGAGGCTGCACGATTTTTAGCTGCCGCATCTATCGGGTTGTTGAAGTCGATTAGTGATAAAATCATGACACTTGCCGAAGCTGAACGTTTATTGTTTTCGCCTAGAACTGTAAGGGTGCTGGGTGAAAAAGGCATTTCTTCAGAGCTGTGTGGAATTATTATGGACTGTTGTGAATTGGACGATATCTTGGATTTGCTACCATTAAAGTTTGATGTTGAATTGAATAAAATGATTGAGCGTTTTTCTAATTATATAATTGGTACGGTCGCGCAGGACCCCTACGCTGCCCATGCAAGATTAAAATGAAATTGTGGAAAAAGGATACTGAATCCCGATGATTTTGAGATAATATTGCGAAAGGTGATAAGTATTATTTAGATGGGCTGCATAAAAAACATCTTGAGGTTTTTGATAGCAAGGGAAGAGTTAAGAGTGTCTTGAATCTTGATGGGTCGTATAATGATGAAAAGTCTAGAGTGGCGCTTAGTGAAGGGCGAAGTTTGCCAAAATGAAAAGCTATATGAAAAAGACATTTCGTCAAATAGATGAGAGTAATGGGTTTAAGTGGGAAGTAGAGCCTGATCCTGATGAGTCTGCGCTTGAGTCATGGCACAGGTCAATTCTGGACACTCCGATAACTGAGCTCGATATCGGCGACCTTTGCAGATCGGTCAGGCAAGATATGTATACGTCGGAATTATTGCCTATCGTGGTTCGCGAGTTGGATAAGGAAGTGCTGGTAGGATTTCTGGATGACGCCGAGTTGCTAAAAGGAACCTCAAAATTATCGGAGGCAGTCTGGGTGAAAAATTTACTGCTGACGCAAAAAATGTTGAATATTCTGAGGCGAGATAAAGAGCTTATTGCTGTGGAGCCTCGCGCTGTCGAATATGCTCAGGCTCTAGAGAGGAAACTGCTGGCAGCGCTTAATGGTAAATGACACAAGAAGGAAAAGGGGAAAGGGGGACAGATTTGAATGGCACTTACTTAACAGCTAACAGGCTGATCTGATTACAAAAAAATAAAAAAAGGCCGCCCTCGGTCTACGATGATAGTTGCGAAAAGGTCAGTGACATAAAGGACTATACACAACCGCATCTGCGCAATTGTATGACCGATATTCCATCCATCCCGACGCAGAGCAGCAGGGAATTTATCTTGTAATCTGGTTCGGCGGCGATGAACTGGTCGCAAACAAAAAATACAACCTTAAACTCCGCTTCGGAACTGAAGGCCAGCATCGAAGAGACGCTCCCGCCTGAGCTAGTTGGGCTAATTGATGTGTTCGTCTTGGACGTTTCCGAGTCCTAAAGTTATGCCTGAAACGCAGAGACGAAGACTATATGCGACAAGCCCAGGAGATTCGAAAAATAGCACTCTGAGTCGTCCAGATTTTTTATACGCTTGGTGCAGTGACAACGCCCGCTAATGGGCCGGTATGCTCGCAATGTCTTCACCCGTTGAAGATTGATGCCGACTATTTAACCAATTTCAGCGGGTGCGTAAAATGGCCTCAGCGAATTGATGCAGTGACGTATATGGACCACCACCTTGTCGGTCGAGCCAAAAACCGCGCATACCGAATGCAGTGGGCCCTTCGCAATCACAGCGCCTTGAGTCGCCGATCATCCAGGCGTCAGACGGCGATACTGACACCAGTTGTGTCGCATGGTGGTAGATGTCGAAGGATGGCTTAATGGCGCGCACGGCAAAACTGTAACTGTAGCCGTCTAACCCCGGATAGAGGTGTTCGATGGCTGCTGCATATGGTTTTGCCAAATTGGAACACACCACCACTTTTACTCCAGCGGCCTGAAGAGCATCTACCGCAATGAGACCGTCCGGGTAGGCTCGGATATCGGCCAATTCATTGCGCAGATCGGATTCCAATCGTGCCATCACGCCTGGATCGACCTGGATGCCAAAAAAATCGGCAGCCTGGCGCAGGTCCAACGGCATGCTAAGCAGATGTTCCGCATCGGTGGGTTGGGGGCGGCGGCCCTGTTCAATGCCGAGTTTGAGAATTTTTCGATAGGGATGACTCCCTTCGCTGATTTTCACCAACGTACCGAACGCATCAAAAATAGCCGCTAAAACAGGCATACAAAAATTCGCTCATTTGTAAGCGGATGGCGAACACACCTACCTAACTCCAGCATTTAGGGCGATGGTGTCCGCGTATTTTTAAGCGGACGCGATCGCCCTTATCGCCAGGATTTTCATGCGCCAACGAAGCTTTTACCCGAAATCGTTCAAAGCCCAGGTCGTCCAGGAGTGCCTGCAACCTGGAGCGATGATTTCCAGCGTAGCCATCCATCACGGCATTAACGCCAACGTGATCCGCAAGTGGCTGCCGATTTACCGAGATCAATCCCCCGCAACCCTGCCAGCGTTCGTTCCCATAAAACCGGCACCAAGGCGCGCAACAGAAGAAATGGTGATCATCTCGCTACCTCTAGGTGATAAATCCATCACCGTAAAATGGCCAGCCTCAGATCCGGATGGCTGCGCGTGTTTCATTCGTGGCCTGGCCCAATGATTCGCGTCGATGCCATCTGGCTCGCCACCGAGCCCATGGACATGCGTGCCGGCACTGAGACCGCATTGGCCAGAGTGGTCGCGGTGTTCGGTGCGGCGAAGCCGCACTGCGCGTACCTCTTTGCCAATCGCCGGGCCAACCGCATGAAAGTCCTGGTGCACGACGGCGTTGGTATCTGGCTGGCGGCGCGGCGCTTGAATCAAGGTAAGTTTCATTGGCCAGGTATCCATCGTGGAACGGAGGTCGAGCTCGACCCCGAACAACTTCAGGCGCTGGTACTTGGATTGCCCTGGCAACGAGTCGGTGCTGGCGGCGCAATTACATTACTTTAAACGCCGCCTTTTAGCTGTAGCACTCGGGCTGCTTTGGTAAAATCCACGGCATGACTTCTTTGCCCGATCTCGACCAAATGACTCCCGAACAACTGCGCACGCTGGCTGCGCAGTTGATGTCCAAGATCGACACCCAGGACAGAAAGATTCATCGTGATGAGACGATCATCGAGCAACTTACCCACAGATCGCCATCTTCAAACGGCACAAGTTCGCCAAGCGCAGCGAACAGATCAGCCCGGCGCAAGGTAGCTTGCTCGATGACCTTCTCAACACCGATCTTGAAGCCATCGAGGCGGAGCTGAACGCACTTCGGCCAGAACCTGCGGCAACGGAACCACGCCAGCAAACCAAGCGTGCGCCGTTGCCGCCGCAGTTCCCGCGCACTGTGATCCATCACGAGCCGGACAACACTCAGTGCGCTTGCGGCTGCCAGCTTCAGCGCATCGGTGAAGACGTCAGCGAGAAGCTGGACTACACGCCGGGCGTGTTCACCGTCGAACAGCACGTTCGTGGGAAATGGGCCTGCCGGCAGTGCGAAACACTGATCCAGGCCCCGGTGCCGGCCCAAGTGATCGACAAGGGCATCCCGACCGCAGGCCTGTTGGCCCATGTGATGGTGGCGAAGTTCGCCGACCATTTACCGCTGTACCGGCAGGAAAAGATCTTCGGCCGTGCCGGCCTGGCCATCCCGCGCTCGACACTGGCGCAGTGGGTGGGTCAAACCGGTGTACAGCTTCAGCCGCTGGTCGATGCGCTGCGCGAAGCGGTGCTGGCCCAGCGCGTAGTCCACGCTGATGAAACGCCGGTACAAATGCTGGCGCCCGGCGAGAAGAAAACTCACCGCTCCTACGTCTGGGCCTACAGCAGCACGCCATTCTCGACACTCAAGGCCGTGGTCTACGACTTCAGCCTCAGCCGTGCCGGCGAACATGCGTAATTTCCTGGGTGCGTGGAACGGCAAGTTGGTCTGTGACGACTTCGCCGGCTACAAGGCCAGCTTCGAGCTGGGCATCACCGAAATCGGCTGCATGGCGCATGCGCGCCGCAAGTTCTTCGACCTGCATGTCGCCAATAAAAGCCAGTTGGCGGAGCAAGCGCTTCACTCGATTGGCGGGTTGTACGAAATCGAGCGCCACGCCAAGGAAATGAGCGACGAAGATCGTTGGCGACTACGCCAGGAAGCAGCGGTGCCCATTGCTGAAAAACTGCATGAGTGGATGCTGGCCCAACGCGAACTTGTGCCCGAGGGCTCGGCTACGGCCAAGGCCCTGGATTACAGCCTTAAACGCTGGGTAGCGCTGACGCGCTACCTGGAAGATGGGGCTGTACCCATCGATAACAACCAGATCGAGAACTTGATCCGGCCGTGGGCGCTTGGGCGGTCGAACTGGTTGTTTGCTGGGTCGCTGCGCAGCGGCAAGCGGGCGGCGGCGATCATGAGCCTGATCCAGTCGGCGCGCATTAATGGGCATGATCCGTATGCTTACCTCAAAGATGTGCTGAGGCGGTTGCCAACGCAGAAGGCTATTGAGATTGAGCAGCTTTTACCGCATCAGTGGATGCCTGCTTGATCTGGGCGAGACGTGCTCCAAGTACGATTACCAATAGGTCCCCCCCCAAAAAAAACAAGGACGATGAATGAAACAATTCGAGATCCATCAGATCACGCACTTGCCACCGAAGATTCTGGCATTGGAAAAAGAGGCGGTTGAGGAAGGTTTCAGGTTTATCACCCGGTTGATTGACGAGTGGCACTCGGGGACGAACCGTTTCGATGCACCCGGCGAGTGTCTTATGGTGGCGTGCTTGAACCAGCAACTGATAGGCGTCGGGGGCTTGTCCATTGATCCATATGCGGAGGCCAATACGGCAAGGCTACGCCGGGTATATGTCGCAGCTTCGTCAAGAGGACAGCATGTTGGCCAAGCTTTAGTAAAAGCGCTGCTGACACATGCGGCTCTTCGCTTTCGGAGTGTGCACCTTTCTACTGATACTCCCGAGGGCGATTCGTTTTATCTGCACTGTGGTTTCATACGAACAGATATTCCTCATGCTACCCATGTCATGCAGCTAGGCAACAGCTGATGTAGGCAGCCATCATATTGCTAACAAGGTGTATCTGCCAGACGCTTACGCAGCGGGCGAGTGAGGTTGCAGAACTGCTACCGCACAAGTGGGTATACGCCTAACCACGCGAAAGTATCTTAGTCAAAGAAAGGCCCTGAGCAAATGAACCGCCGAGAGCTGTTTTTCTGCTTCGCCAGCGGTAAGAGGTCTTTCACAGTATTCTCGACTTAGAAAAATAATTGCGTCATTACCATCAGGGTTGTCGGAATAACCGGGGTGTTTTGATATCTCTGCTAGCAAGTCTTCCGAGACTGGAGCGACATGAAAATGTGCGTTGAAACCAGGAGAAAATCCCAATTTGTAGAACATTACTTTGTAGGGGGAATACACCTTTGCCAGCAGACGCTCCAAGGTTTTCATCACCAAACCGAGAGACGACATGGCTTCGTCGCTCAAATCGCTGAGATCTGAAGCCGTCTCTTCAGATGAAATTATCAAATACCCGTCGTAACGTGCATCTCGCCGATGAGTCACTATCCAGTGGGTGTTCCTGAAAACTCTTAGCTCGTCCATGTAGCTCCAGTTAAACGACGTATTTATGTGAACGTTAGGCCTACTGGTACAACCTACATTTCTTGCCCGACGTTATGCAACCAATTGTCGCAGCGGCCCAAAGTCGTCTTGTCAAGACGGGTTTACCATACGCTTACGCTCATTTTGGGATTGGGTGGTATCTGCCACGACCGCCAGTGGCCGATTGCTGCCCAAAGAGAAGGGCAGCAACCATTCATGAGAGATGGCTTTCGGCCGATTCTGTTGAAAAAGTCGGATTTTCAGTTCGCCTGAACTCAGGCACGGCTACCCCCGGAGAACCTACTCACCACATTGAGTGGTTTCTCGGCCCTTCGTTGACCTTTGCTGCTCTGTTATTGGGTTAATTTGAGGTTTTTTGCTTCGTGCAGGCGCACCTATCCCGTGGCAGGTGGCCCTTGAGATGTGAGTTTGGCCAGTCGACGCAGGTTCTGTACCGCAGCCGCCAGCGTGAACTCATCGGTCGCGCCACTCATGCCACGTAGCCGCAAGCGATCCAATTTCAGGATGCGCTTGAGGTGGGCAAACAACATTTCGACCTTTTTACGTTCGTGGCGAGAGCGCTGATACGCCGGCGTTGCTGCAATGCGCCGAGCCACATCACGAGCGGCTTCATGGACGCTGCGAGCGATCTTGCGGAACGCCGTGTTCGGGCAGCACTTGGCTTTCATCGGACAGGAAACGCAGTCGGTCTGCCGGGATCGGAAGATGATGGTGTTGGCTTTGGTGACGTGCGAACGCTCATTCTTGAAGGCACGCCATTCGCTGCGCAAGGCATTGCCGGCTGGGCAGCGGTATTCCTCAGTCTCCTCATTCCAGTGGAAATCGTTGCTCGATAAACTGTCGTTCTTGCGCTCGGTTTTGTCCCATACCGGCACATGCGGCTCTATGTCTTTTTCCTCCACCATCCAGGCCAGCATCGGCGCGGTTCCGTAAGCGGTGTCGCCAATAAGGCGTTCCGGCTTGATGTCGAACTGCGTCTCGACCCGGTCGATCATGATCTTGGTGCTCTCGACCTCGGCCGTGCGATGAGCCGGTGTGGGTTCCACATCCACGATGACACCGTGCTCGGTATCGATCAGATAATTCGTGGAGTAAGCGTAGAACGCTGGGCCACCTGGAGCTGCGGTCCAGCGGGCTTGAGGATCAGTCAGCGATAGGCGCTTCGGTAGCGTTTCGGCCAGAGCCTCTTTATCGAGTGCCTCAAGATACTCACGCACGGCGCGGGTGCTCAGGGCCGGATCGCTCCAGTTGACCTGTTCATCGCCCGGTACACCGCGCTGCCGGCTGGCATCCGCTTTGATAATGCTGGCGTCCACGGCAAAGCCTTCGCCTTTGACCAACCCTGCATCCATGCAGCGACGCAGTACTTCATTGAACAACCAGCGGAACAGATCACTGTCCCGAAAACGGCCGTGTCGATTTTTGGAAAACGTCGAGTGATTGGGTACTTCATCTTCAAGGCTCAACCGGCAGAACTAGCGATACGCCAGGTTCAAATGGGCCTCTTCGCACAACCGCCGCTCGGAGCGGATGCCATAGCAGTAGCCCACGACCAGCATGCGGATCATCAGTTCAGGATCAATTGAAGGGCGCCCAATCGGGCTATAGAAATCAGCGAGGTAATGGCGCAGCTCGCTCAGATCGAGACACCGATCAATGCTGCGCAGAAGGTGATTGGCTGGGATGTGATCTTCAAGGTTGAAGGAGTAAAACAGTCGCTCCTGCCCACTCGATAACTGTCCCATCATGCTGTGTGATCCCCCTCCGGCCAATGAAGAGATTTTGCCGGAGGTCGGCCAGGGGAGCTACTTTTTCAACAGAATCGGCCAATAACCAACGTTCGATAGATTTGCTTCCAGCGTCTAGCTGAATGGAGCAGGTCCGTCGCACAAGCTCACACCTTCCTGACGGAGCTTGCTTGTGACACAGAAGTGCCCGAACGCGTTAGAAAAAACAGGAGGTGGGCGATCTGTGTATTCTCAGACGACAAACCTGGCTGGTAGCGATGACAGTCGACACTGACATTAAAGGCACGTGTTGCTCTATAACTCTAACGACTATGCCGCGTGCATCAACTCAAATGGCGGTTACGAAAGTCGCCCAGCGCTGTCACGTTACCCTGCTGCTGCTGCTCCCTTGCTTGCTCAATGAGCTGTTGCTTCAGCATGTAGTTCTCATGGACCAGTGACACAATCCTGCTGAGAGCTATCTCATAATCCTTCCGGAGATTCGCAATCTTCCCATGGGCGGCCTTTTTAAGGGACTTTTGCTTCTCGACTTCCTGTGCCGCGCTTGGCTTTAAATGCGCGCTCTGAGTGGTGGCAGCGGCTTCGATCTCCGCGATCAGCTCCGCATTTTCAGCGCGACTTTTTTTGATTGAACCGCGCTTACGGCCCGCTTCAAGAGCCACAGTATCCTTGTTGATCGCAGAACCTTTCGGGACAATCTGTGGCCTCCCATTCATTAACCGATGCAGCGCCGCCCGATAGTTTTCAAGCGCACTCATGTGATCGCCTCCATTTTCTCCAACAGCCCCCGATTCTCCAGCTTTTCGTATATCGCACTGATTTCAGATTCAATCTGTTTGTACTGAGGATTCTCCGGCACGAACAGGGATTGCCCACGCTTCAGATTGTTCACGCCACGCTTGATGTTCTTCAGGCTGCGGTCTTCATCGAGAAGGGATTTATCGCAGTCGAGACAGACAAATATGCTGGTGAAGGAAATTTTGTCGCAAGGTCCGAGATTTGTGCAACCGCCCAGCGGGCTGGGCTTATAAACCATTTCGCCCCGACCGAACTTCTTTAGTGTAAAAGCGCGATCCGTTGTAATGATCAACGGCTTACCCTTATCTCGGGACACTTGAATGCGATGTCCCTCGCCGCCCCAAAGCCGGCTCGTGCTGTTGATAACATTTGCCTCGTAGCCGATAAATTGTGCTTTGCGGCGCTCGTACTCCAGCTCATCCAGCCAACGCTGCGATTCTTCGCTTTGGAGAAAGTTCGTGGCAAATGCACTACCCCTGCGATAGTACGAGGCCATAACCTCTGTCAAATGCTTAAATTGCAGCCCCAACGAACCTACGGAAACCATTCCCGAGCGCGCTGAATAAACCGCGAGGGAACGCCTGCACTGGTGAGTTGCCAGAGGCCAAACTTGACCGACTTTAACGTCAGGGTCGTTCCGCCAATCCCGAAAACCATCAAACTGCTCCAACTCACGAATATCTGCTTCCTGAACCACTAACCCGGGCCATCGGCTTTTTATTCGATATAGCTGCTCTTTACTAGCCATTCTTGTAACAGGAGCACCCTTAAATGCCTGGTGTGGGGCGCCGCACTTTTTTCGCGCCGCGAAGAGCGGGTACTGGCTCAAATCGGATTCATCATGTTCGAACAACAGTGCAGCGATCTGTCCAGCGGTCCGGGCCGCGATCACGCCTTTCTCGACAATGGGCGCTGTGACCCAGAATGTTTCAGTATGATTCTGACCTGCAATCTTCGACGTATAGCCGCGCAAAATACTAATAATTGCGCCGCCCGCGCTTATCGTTGTATATGTGTCGGCAGGCAGGTGCCGGGCTTCATTTTCACGCATGCCGGAGAACAAATGAATCCAGTATTTCGCAGCCTGTTGAATTTCACCAAGATAGCCGCCGAGCTGGATCCAGTTCGTAATGGATAACTTCTCAAAAAACGAGCCAAGTCCGTTCTGGGCGACTGCGTCGCGCCATGCAATGCTATCTTTGTAGTCGCGTGCATGAGTTACAGGGAGACCGAATTTTGGGTTTTCTTTTCTCCGCCGGTAAAGCCCCACTATCGCTTCGCCGTTGCTATTGAAGGCATCCAACTCAGCATTGAGCGCAGCAATGGTCTCAGCGTAGAGGCGCGACGGAATAAGCTTGGTTTGTTGCGGGTCATCTTTTTGTAGTTTTGGATGTTTGTCGTACATGTCTTGCATGCGTTTAATAATGGCGTAGCTCGGCGGCGCAAATCCGAAATCCGGGTGCATTATCCTTAGATCAAATGCTTCCTTTATAAGAATAAGCATACTGCGCATTTGATATTGGCCTAACTCGGCAAAGCTTGGCAGCAGCAAGCGATTGATGTTTGCCTCTTCGAACAATTGAATCAGTGACATGTTGTTATTGAGCGCTAGACGCGCTAGCCTGTTAAGCTCAGTAGTTCCAATGGAATTTGGTTTGCGCGGCACGGGAAATAAATACATTCGCGCCAGTTGAATCCGCTTCATTTCCTCGGCAATGACTGTTATCAGCGGACTGCTCTTCGAGTCCTCGGCCCAACTAACGAAGTTGTAGACACATATGCCTTGCGCGGAGTACATTTTCATGTTCCACGAATCATCTTGGTAGCGCGAAACGACCTCTCCAGCCGCCGTGCGTGAAACAACAAAGTTCCCGTCAACGGTAAGGTAGTGCGATGCATTGGCGCAGCTATCGGGTAACTGATGCGCTTGATAATGATTGAGTTTAAGATTGGTAATAATGCTCACGACACGGTTCCTAGTGTAACCAATGTATCGAAATGAATGGCCCAAAATGGGTCGAGCGCACCGCGCTCGACCTCATCGCGCACCTGGTTGATAATTGACTCGTAGCTAGTATCTATGTCTTGAATGGCCGAGAGCACTTCGTCAATACGATGGACTGTCGGTCCAAATTTGCTTTGCCAATGGTCAGCGGGCTGTTTTGCTTTAATGGCCTGAATTAGATAGCGCAACGACAGCAGGCGACGAAGATCCTCTTTATCTGCGTGAACGGCGTAGTGCGCGCAAAACAAGCAGGATTCCGGGTCAACGCAGTTGGGCGTGGGGGCCCGCGCAGTAAAGCCTTGGGCGTGCTCAGGTTGCGATTCAGGCGTTTTCTCACATGACCCTGTGCCAGTAGTAGCTATCTCGTCTTTCTTTTTGCCAAGGATACGCACTGGGATTAGCTCTACTGTACGCGTGCGTGTGATAGCGGAGTGGTACTGGGCTTCGAGGAAGTGACTGATTTCCGTCGCGTAGTCTTCCAGTGCAGGCCGGCTGTAGCTCTGCCGCAAGGTCGTTTCGGTGTTGCCCAGCTTTTCCGCTGTGAGTGACATATCGCTACCGCTCAACTTCACATATTGATAGCTGACGTTTTTTCGCCATTGCGTTGGCGTGACCCAAATTGTTTTGGGCAGCGCTCTAGATATAAGCCTTTTGAGGCCATTAATACTTGAGGCACCCACTGGTGCAACTCCATATCCGTTTGAGATAACCGGAAACACCAGAGTACTATCTGCGCCATTCAAAACCCACGTCCGCAATTCAAGATATTTTTTGAATATAGGTGAAAAACGAGCTCCAAACTCCGGCTCAACGGTTTTTCCGCCAGCCCGCGCCTTAGTTCCTGAGAAACGCTTACCTTGCGTGCTGGATACAATCTTTAGTGTACCGACTTGAAGATTTTGAGCCACTCTGAGATTGCAGCCCGTAGCGGCGATAAATACCAGCATGCCTGCTACCACAGCATGAGCACCGATTCGTACCCTTAGCCATGAGCGCGAATTATTGTTGCTTTTCTCATGCCGCTGTCTTGCGTCGTCATAACTGGCTCTTTTATTTTGCAGTGCTGCGCTATCACCCATCAAGCCGAAGTGTGCTTTTGCCTCTTCCCAAGTAGGGAACGTGGGAGACTTAAATAATATGGATGCGGTACTAAATTCTGCGGATTGAGATTTTGCGCTATTGGGCTGCAACGAGTATAGATAACAGAGGTCGTCTTTAGGCGATACGAGATGAAGCGGAAGAGCGTCACCCTTAACAAGGACGCGATGCGCTTCTTCAATGTAGTTGATCAGTGCGGCAAATGTCTGTGCTTGAGTGTCGGCATTCGGCAACTTCAAGTTTACATGGTTCGCCTGAGCACTTCTCCTGGGAATATATGTGGCAATTCTACTGACTTCAGGTTCGCTCAGGCCCGTAGCCAACATCACTAATTTTCGCGCGCTAGATTGATAGCTCGATGCAGTCATTTGTTTAATCGGCTGCCCACTGATCCCCGAGCTATTCATGCTATGCAGCAAGTATCCGGTATAGTCTCCATAGGCTTGTTTCATAGCCGACACGTCATCAAAAGCATAATGAGACTTCTGATTATCAATCCAGTCGACAAACTTTTTATTTTTATGGAAGGTCATGGCCGTGGTGGGGCTAATGCGACCAGCACTAAACTGCTCAATTAACGCTTGCGCGAAAGGAATTCGTGATTTGTCGAGAGACGACAGATCGACTGGGCAGCCTACTTGGGTGTGAAGTGGCTTGCCCCGACGCATATAGCACAACGATCCAATATCCAAGTATCTCTTGCCGATGTCAGCACCATTATTAACCATCAGCACAGCGAGTTGCGGATGAATGACCTCAACATTTGTTTCCCTGGCGTCAATAATTACGACCTGGCGATGAATGAAACTGTTACTCATGCAAGTCCATCCGCGTTCGCTGATGTATTTATGTGACTGAATAGCTGATTCTCAAATTCGTGCTGCACAGTGTTTTTCCAGTTCAAACGAGACTTGTACTTCAAGTACTGCATGGTCATTTCTATATTGGCGTGCCCCATGCGCTGTCGAACGTACTCCACCGCAGCTGTGATACTCTGGTCGTCCATGTGTTGCAACTGGCTTTCGAGCAAGTTCATGCCAAATGTGGCGCGTAGGTCATGAAAGGTAAAATCCTGAAAACTAGGACTATCACCACGAATACGCGGAAAGAGTATCTGTTGGATGTGAGTCCGCAAAGCTGCGCCATCTTGTATGGCAACGTTACGCGCCCTATCGATCATTCCCGCGCTTTCGCTAATACGGCTATCTGAGTGATCGAATATTTCCTTTTTACTTGTGTAATACGGCACACCACTCTTACTCAAGAATACATAATTATCATCAATACCTCCGTAATAAGACCGCTCGCGACGTTTTCTAGCTTCGTCGCTGCCTGCATAAATTCGCATATCCTGCACAAGCCAGCCAGGGACAAGTAGCGTCATACGCTTGCCGCGCTTCGTATCAATTTGCGAGCCAGCCCCTATGGGAAGTCTCAGATAGCCATTGCTGTCAAAGTCGCCTTTAAGATGCGTAATTCTTAGGGTTCCGACAGTCTGGACTCGCGCACCTGTGAACAAGGCGAAATAGAACATAAGCTGATATTCGCGGGACGATTTAAGCAGAGCTTTCAATACGCATGATTGTTCGTCAACGGTAAGCGGACGAAGCATTCCGCCATCGTTGATATACTCGCTCTGGGGCTGCTTTTTGTGATTCGGAATAGCTAAATTGTGCGAATTAATCTTGAGATTCTTCTGGATGCCATAGTTCGACGTTACGCTGATATATCTTTTTATCTCTATAAACGCAATTCCGTCGATTTTTTCACCATCAATGAAATTCCAGTTGATTAGCCCTCGATAAAAATTGACCACTGCATTGATTCTGGCGCTTGCTGTGCTTGCAGAAAGTTGCCCATTATTTACAAACTCAATCAGCCGTTGTCGGTAGCGAAATGTGACTTTAAGGCGGTCATTCTTAGGGAAAAACAAATAATCCAAGTCTTGCTCTTCAAGAAAGCGCAGGTAGTCGAGTAGATGGTCGGCAATCCCTCGGAATGTCCTTGATTCATAACCGACCTCTTTATGAAATTTCGTAACTAGGTAAAGGTTTCCGATGATCCACGGTTCACCGTCGCTCTGAATGAGTACGGGAAAATTTGGTAAATAGCCCTTTTCGCCCGCTACGAACTCATAATCCGGCAGGCTTTTCGAGGCGTCGCGATCGGGCGTTTCGAGGAAGCACAGTGTTACCGGCCTGAACTCGGAAATCAGGACTCTCTGTGCGGTTGAGTCGTAACGCCCTTGCCCGGTTTTGCTCCTGATCTCATTTCTTGGCACGACGACTCACTCGCGAATGGATGCTGTATGGGCATACAGTTCTTCACTCGGATTATGCTGTCAATAGGCCTACGTACGGACTATCGTCGAAGATCATCAACGTGGGCAGATGGGCGAGCACCCGCGCAACGCCGGGCAGGCCGTTGCGGAATTGATCGATCTGCACCTGCTCACGGGCATAACGCTGTTGCGCGTCGGCGCTCAGTTGCGGCGGTTGTGGTGTGATCAGCGTCCAGGGTGTGGGGGACCAGACCAGCAAATACATGGCTATCACTTCGGCGAAGGTCACCAGGTGATTGTCGGCGGTGCTGCTGGTGAAAATCGGCTTCTTCACACCGCCGAAAAAACGCTCGCGCAGGGTCTCGTTGCTGTCCAGCGCGGGCAGCAGTTCGGCCCGATGGTAATAACTGGCGCAGTGCTCATAGAGGCTGGCGCTGTTGTCCACCACGGCGCCGTCCAGGTATTCGTCGAACAACCCCAGGCGCGCGATCAGCCCATGAATCGCCCGCAGCATCGGCCCGGCGACATCGTCGGCGTACACCTGGTCGCCGCTCATCATCAACAACGCCGGGCGTTGCGCTGGGCTTTGGGCGTCGGCCAGCAGGCGGTCGACGCACAGCAAGCCTTCGTCCGCCGGGTGATGGGGCTTGCGGCAGGAGCCGTGGACCAATTGATGAATACGGCTATGCAGCACGAAACTCGGCGATTGCGCGTCGCAATAGAGCAGGTGCGGTGCCCATTGGCCGATGCCGCGCCCGTCGATCAGCAGGTCATAGCCGATCACCGCGTCCTGGGGCAGAGCCTCGTCCAACGCAACGTCGATCAAGTGGATAAAGGCCCGGCGCCCCACCGGCACGATTTGGCACTGGCCTTGGTCCAGCGAGATATCGCGGGTCTGCTCGGCGACGTACAGCCTGAGGGTCAACGGCAGTTCCCTGGTCCCCACCAGCCACATCACCAGGCGCTGGGGTTCAAGGCGCCGCAGCAGCGGGCCGGCGAGGACGTCGGGCAAGGTGCCGGCGTGAGGCATAGGGTTGAAAGCTCTGTGCAGGGTGGTTGCGAAGGTTAACCCGGGGGATGTCAGTATTTTGTTAAGGTCGGGTGGATCGAAAGGTGGAAGAGACTGCAGGGTTGCAGCCTCTCTGTTTGACGACTTAGATGATGTTTCCACCGCCCAGGCTGTCCAGGCCGCTCGAACGGTTGTCCTTCTTTGGCAGCCGCTCGCCACTGAAATCAATGGTCGACCCCTGAGAGGGCGTTTTCGGGCGAGGAGGGTTTTCTTCTGGTGTGTTCAAGTAGGTCTGCAAAAGGCTGTTTTCGAAACTCAGATTACTGGAAAAAATATCCATCACGGTACCCTCTGTAAGTTCAGTTCGCGTCGAAGGATGTCGACGCGGACCGAAACTACAGAGCGTGGGAAGCCTGAGCTATAAACAAATCGCGTCAAAACGAGACGACACAGGTGTGGGAATCGTCATTCACCTTGGGCACCCTAAATCGGAACTCACGGCTGCGGCCCAGCTCACTTTTCGCAACGATTTTTCCGACACCTAACCGCCGCCGAGCCTTCTGCAATGTTCGGCAAAGTGATGTCGCGAAGCTATTAATGCACCTGCTGGGTCAGTGCGGTTTGTACGCATTCGAGCAGATTGCCGGTGCTCCACGGCTTGGGCAGGAACCGTACCGATCCCCCCAACTGCGCCGCCAGCCTGGTGTTGCCGGACGTCAGCACCACCGGCACCGCTGGCCAACGATGGGCCACCACTCGACTCAGGTCATAGCCGTTGAGCAATCCAGGCATCTGGATATCACTCACAATCAGGTCCACCGGGTCATCGGCCCGCTCCAGGTAAATCATTCCTTCATCCGCCGAAGGAAACGAGGTGACATGCGCGCCGAAATCCTCCAGTACGTCGACCATTAACGCGCGAATGATTTCGTCGTCTTCCAGCACTAAAATCGATGGCTGAGCCATGATCCTTACTCCACCATCAGGGTTCAGTAGGGTGGAGTGGGGCGCAGCGCATTAGGTTCGATCAGATATGCCTGGAACGATGGATGGTCGTTCTGAGGGACCCGGTTGCGCATCTACCGGGTGCTGCTGCACGATACCGGCGTTTTTCAACCAACCACCGGCCTGCTTCCCACAGGCCGTGACACAAGGCCGTCAACCGTGAGCACTCACGTGTCGAGGAGCAACAGCAGCACCATGATCACTCGGCCGCGCAGATCGACCGGGATGCCCCGTGGTTCAAGGCGCTGGCATCGGTGGTGACGGCGTGGACCGACGCGGTGATCTGGATGGGCATGCGCTCCTGACAAACCGGCATAATCACCCGTATCACCCGATGTGGAGCCCTTATGAAATACCGCGCCTTACTGACCTTCGCCCTGATCCTCAACACTGGCGCGGCCTGCGCCGCCGGCGATGCCGAAGCGGGCGGCAAGCTCTTCGCCAAAACCTGCGGCGGCTGCCATAACATCGGCGAAGGCGCGCGCGGCGGCTTTGGCCCCGAACTCAACGGCATCATCGGCAGGCCTGCCGGCACTACCGCCGACTATCAGTATTCGGATGCGATGAAAAACTCCGGGGTGGTCTGGACCCGCGAAAAACTCGCGGCCTATATCGAGGCGCCGAAGAAGGTAGTGAGCGGCACGCGCATGATCTTCTGGGGCATCAGCGATCAGGAAAAGATCGACAACATCCTGGCGTACCTGGAGACGTTTCAACCCCAGTGACCGATTCAGGCATCCCTGACCCAATGTGGGAGTTGTCGAGCCCCAGCGAGGCTGCGATGGGATCACCGCGTGATACCTGGCAGACCGCAGCGCAGGTGCTCGACAACTCCCACATGAAACCTGCGTCGTTCTGAAGTTCCTATACCTAAACGCCCAGCTTCCTATTCTGCTGCGGAGCATTCCTTACAAACACCGGCCCAGTTAGCACTTACTTTCACACCAATAAGAACATCCCCTGTGAGGGCATGTGAGTTATACCCTGCAGCCAAAACTGACAGGCAAGTAGGACCGTTCTGATTTCTATCTGATCCCCTCTTAAGCAGCAAAGCGTTTGCTACGGTCGCGAAAAAAACGCGAAGGAAATGCTGAATGCTGACATTCAATACCCTATGGAGAAATCATCCGGAAATCTTCGGAGACGCCGCCCCGTGCCGAACCAACGGCGCGAAAAATTTCAGTGATCAATGCGCGATCAACCTAGGCGTGGCATTGCGCAGGTCTGGTGCCGACCTGAGCGGATTCAGAGGGGTGCGCTATTGTTGGCAGCACCCCAAAAGTGAAGGTCATGTGCTGGCCGCAGAGGAAATGGCCAAGGCATTAAGTCGCGCCAATATCCCCGGTATACAGCCCGTAAAGAAGGTAAAGCCTGAAGACTTTGAGGATATGTTGGTCGGGCAGCAAGGCATCATCTTCTTCAAGGATTTTTGGCGCCGGGGCAACGAAACGTTCGGTAACCGTAGTGGTGACCACATTGATTTATGGAATGGGCGGCGATTGACGGATTGGCTGAGCTATCCGCGAATTCAGTTAGGGTTCTCGATCGAAGGGACGTTCTCGGATTATCACCAGTCAAGGGAGATTTGGTTGTGGAGCGTTATATGAAGGTCTGTAAGGGGGTTGTGTTTGTAGTTTTGGTAGTCGCCGTGGCTGTTGGGGTGTTTAACGGGGTGGTGGTCGCGGTGTCGGCGTACTTTGGGCCGTTCTATGAAGGAGATGCGGAGCAGACTCGGAATTTTGGGATTTGGTTGGTGGGGAATGGCGTCACTGTTGTGGGGGCGGTTGTGGGTGGGGTGGTTTGGTATTGCCGGTATTTGGGGCGGCCGCGGGGCTGATGGCCAGCGCCCACATTTGACGGTGTGCCTCCATTGAATCAGGCGTGCCTGCAGTAAAAAAGACCTTGGGACGCCAAGGTCTTTTTTTGCCCGCTGACCCGGTCAGCAGGCGCTTGGAAATCCAGATCGAACGTTCCGGACGTTTCCACGGAACAGGCCACGCTGTTTTGTACGGCAGCGAGGTGAAGTCGATCACGTGCCTGTCCTGTGTATGACGTTTTGCTCGCGGATCTGTATCTAACGCGCTCTTGTCGCACGCCCTACCATGGCGCTCAACACGACAACGTCGCCGACAACACCCTCATTCAGGAGCTGCACGATGCCCGAACTGTCCAACTGGCTTGCCTATGGCCTGATCTCACTGGGCATGGTGCTGACGCCCGGGCCGAACATGATTTACCTCATTTCCCGCTCGATTTGCCAGGGGCGCACGGCCGGTTTGATTTCCCTGGGCGGGGTTGCGTTGGGTTTTATCGTTTACATGCTGTGCGCGGCGTTGGGTATCACCGCATTGGTCATGGCGGTTCCCTTGGCATACGACGCGCTGCGACTCGGCGGTGCGTTGTATCTGGTCTACCTGGCCTGGCAGGCGGTCAAGCCGGGTGGTCGTTCGCCTTTTCAGGTGCGGGATTTGCCCCAGGATAGCCCGCGCAAGCTGTTCATGATGGGCTTTGTGACCAACCTGCTGAATCCCAAAGTCGCGGTGATGTACCTGTCGCTACTGCCACAGTTCATCGACCCGAACGGCCACGGCAGCGTGCTGACGCAATCGTTGGTGCTGGGTTTTACGCAGATTTTCATTAGCGTGGGCGTCAACGCAATGATTGCCATGATGGCGGGCTCCATCGCGGTGTTCTTCGTCACCCGGCCCGGTTGGCAGGTGGCGCAGCGCTGGCTGATGGGCTCGGTGCTGATGGGCTTGGCCGTGCGTATGGCAGTTGAAGGGCGGCGGTAATCGGGCATGCGCTATTGACGCTGGCCGGCACGCTGATCACCGAGTCACTGGATGTCTTTCAAATAGTCCTTGAGGGTGGTTAGCGGCGCGGGCAGTGCATCGAGTTGACGGACGTTTTGCACGTCAGTCGCCAACCGCCGCAATTCCCGCCCCAGCACCGTCTGGGCGCCGCCCACTGTATCCAGCGCCTGCACCGCGCACTCCTCGATCTTGAGTTGAATCGCAGGCAGATCCCCCCGTCGCACCAATAACCCAAACACTTCCCGCTCGTACCCGTCCATCACCAGATCGTCACGCAAAACCGGGCTGCCGCCGTCGGTCTCGTGCACCAGTTTCAGTGCGAAGAGCGCAACCGCTTCCAGCGTCAATTCCATGGTCTCGCTTCCTCAGGCTTGGGTGGGGAGGGCGATGATCACTGTTCTGCGCCGGAAAAAAAAGACCCACGCGTCAGCGCTCCAGGATCAGTTCCACGCGGCGGTTGCGGGCGCGGCCTTCGGCGAGGGCGTTGTCGGCCAGGGGACGGGTGTCGGCATAGCCGATGGCGGCGAGGCGGTTGGGCTGGATGCCGTTGCTTTGCAAGTAGCGGACTACGCTGCCGGCGCGGGCGCCGGAGAGCTCCCAGTTGGAGGGGAAACGCGAGTTGCGAATGTCTTGGGGGTCGGTATGGCCGGCGACGATGATTTTGTGCGGCACGCTGTCGAGTACAGGGATCAGCTTGCGCAGCACGGCGAGGCCGCCCAGGCTGAGGTCGGACTGGCCGGAAGGGAACAGGATTTCGCTGCTGATCCGAAAGCTCACACTGCTGTCGTTGGTGACCACTTCGATGTCATTGCCCAGCTTGTCCAGTGGCAGTTCGTTGAGCAGGTCTTGCGTCGTGGGCTTGGGCGGCTCGGGCTCAACCACAGTCACGGGCTCGGGCTCAACGGCGACCACGGGGGCGGGCTCGGCTTCCACCACGGGTGCCGGCGCCTGATGTACCCGCAACAACGCGCCCGGCGGGTCTATCGAGGTCAGGCTTTTTGCACTAAAAACGGGGGCTACAGTGAGCTTGGCACTGTGCCGCGCAAGCTCATGGCTCTTGCCGGCCAACGCCAGCATGGCCATGGTCATCACCAGCAGCAGGGTCATCATGTCCAGGTAGGTCATCATCCAGGTTTCGCCACCTGGATCTTCTACGGGCAGCGTGCCGCTGGCGATCGCGGCAGCCTGGTTGCGGGTGATGGCTGTCATGCCCGGGTTTTCCACTTCAGCGCAATCAGGGGGCGTGCCGGGCGCAAGGGTTCGTCGCGCAAGTCGTTCTGGTAGTGGGCCACGAACGACTTCAAGGTTTCACGCATCAGCCCTGGGCTGCGTTTGTTGGCCATCATCGCCACGCCTTGCAGCACCATGTTCATCACCACCACGCGCTGTTCGGTGCGGCGTTCCAGTTTCACCGCCACCGGTTTGCACAGCAGGTTGGCCAGCAACACGCCGTAGAGCGTGGTCATCAGGCCCACGGCCATTTGTCGGCCGATAGTCACCATGTCGCCGTCGCCCAGCACGAACATCAGGTTCACCAGCCCCACCAGGGTACCGAGCATGCCGAAGGCCGGCGCATAGCTGGCCATGACCCGGAACAGCTGGGCCTCGGCGTGTTCCTTGGCACGCAGCCGCGCGATGCGCCACTGCAGCAGGTCGAGGATGTCGTCCAGTGGTGTCTTGTCGATCACCAGTTGCACGCCGGAACGCAGGAAGGGGTTCTTCACCCGGTCGAGGACTTCCTCCACCGCGCGCAGGTCGCCGTCGATCCACAGGCGCGACAGGCTCACCAGTTCGTCGATGTCTTCCTGGGTGTATTCGCGCTCGTGACGCACCACGGTCTTGATCAGGCTGAAGATGTGCAGCACTTCGCGCAGCGGGTAGCTGATGAAGGTCGCGGCAAAGGTGCCGACCACCACAATGCCCAGGGCCGGCAGGTCAATGAACAAGCCGGGTTGTTGCGCGCTGAACATGAGCAGCACCGCCAGCAGTAGCAGGCTGGCGAGCATGCCGATCAGGGTTGAGGGGTTCATGCAGCACTCCTGTTGTGGGCCAAGGCAGGCTTTATAACGCGGTGGGTGCTGATTCAAATCGGCTAATACAGGCACTTTGCGTGGCGAAATCGGACGGCTGCGCAAATTTTTTTGGGGGTTGCCTAAAGACGGCTGATCGGATCGCCGATGTTCGGTTTGTCTGTACGGCAACGGCGGTGATTGCATCGACGCCGGGCCCTGAATCTGTCCCAAGCGGCTCACCCACGAAAAGGAACTGCACCATGTCAGTTATCAATACCAACATCACGTCCATGATCGCTCAACAAAACCTGAACTCCTCGGAGAACAGCCTGAGCACCTCGATCGAACGCCTGTCGTCGGGCCTGAAAATCAACAGCGCATCCGATGACGCCGCAGGCCAGGCGATTGCCAACCGCATGACCTCGCAGATCACCGGCCTGTCGCAGGCGAGCAGTAACGCCAGCGACGGCATCTCCCTGGCGCAGACCACCGAAGGCGCGCTGGACCAGGTGAACGACAACCTGCAGCGCATCCGTGAGCTGTCGGTGCAAGCGTCCAACGGCACCAACTCCCAGTCCGACCTGCAATCGATCCAGGACGAGATCACCCAGCGTCTGGACGAGATCGACCGTATCTCCTCGCAAACCGCGTTCAACGGCGTGGACGTGCTGTCCAAAGACCAGACCATCACCATCCAGGTCGGCGCCAACGATGGCGAAACCATCGACATCAAGCTCAGCGAAATCAATGCCAAGACCCTGGGCTTGGAGAGCTTCAACGTGAACGGCTACGACACCACCCTGACCGCCAGCACTCTGTCGGATTCCTCGGGCACCGCGATCACGTCGACCAACACCAGCTATGTCGACAAGTCCGGTACCACGGTCACCGGCGGCACGCTGTCCGCCGACGCCGACGGCGACTACTTCCTGACCGTGGGCGGCAAGACCTACGCGGCGGAAGTGACTCTGACCACCAGCGGCACTACCACCTCGGCCAGCGTCAGCATCGATACCGAGAATGCGGTGACCAAGAAGTCCACCAGCACCCTGACCACCCTCGACAACGCCCTGAACACGGTGGACTCGATGCGTTCGGACCTGGGTGCGGTGCAAAACCGTTTCGACTCGGCGATCACCAACATTTCCACCACGACCACTAACCTGACCTCCGCGCGTTCGGGCATTCAGGACGTGGACTACGCTACGGAAGTGTCGTCCATGACCAGCGCCCAGATCCTGCAACAGGCAGGTACGTCGGTATTGGCCCAAGCCAACTCCATGCCGGAGCAAATGCTGTCGCTGCTGCAATAATCGCAACCGCGCGGTACGAAGGGGCCAGCTCACGCTGAGCCCCTTTTTTGTGCGCGTTCGCAGCACAATCTTTGGTAATTGCGGCATTGAGGTGGGTTTATCCGGGCTTTGGCGGGGAGGGTGGCGCGATAGCATTTCGCCCAGAATCTCTTTGCACAAGGCTGCTCCTGAATGCCCAGATCCCCGCGCCCCGGCTCTCCCAGCCATCCTGCTGCCCCTACGCTTGCCCAGGCGCGACGGCGCAGCGAGCAACGCCCCCATGACCCAAAGGTGTGGAAAGACTTGGGCCATCAGCAACTGCACAGTGATCCCGAGCAAGCGCTGAGCAGTTTCGAGCACGCCTTGCAGTTGCTGCCCAATGAACCTCAGGCATTGGAGTTGGTGGCCAAGGCCGCGCAAAAGCTCGGCCAGGCAGATCGCGCCCTTGAACTTGTCCTCAAGGCGCTGGGCATCAACCCGGATTTCGCCGCCGGGCATCACCGCCTGGCCACGCTGTATTTCGAAAAAGGCCAGTTCGCCAAAGCCCTGTCGCATATCGATCAGGCACTGGCGTTGACGCCCCATGACTGTCATATGCTCTCGCGCAAAGGCCTGATCCTCAATCGCCTGGAACGCCACGGCGAAGCCATCGTCGTGTTCGACAAGCTGATCGAACGCGAACCTGGCGATTACAGCCACTGGAACAATGCGGCCAACCTGTACAAGGACATCGGTCAACTGGCCACGGCCGACACCTATTACCAAAAGGCCGTGACGCTGGCCAAGCGCAAGGACGTGCTGCCGTACTCCAACCGCCTGACCTCGCTGCACTACGACCCCGAGCGCAGCCGCGATTTTATCTTCGAGGTGTGCAAGGAATGGCAATCGCGCTTCGGCCCCAAAGCCGTGCCGCCGCGCCCCGAAGTGCTCGACCGCGCCCCCGACCGTTGCTTGCGTATCGGCCTGGTATCCGACGGCCTGCGCCAGCACCCGGTGGGCAATATGATCGTGGGCGTGCTGGAAAAACTGCCGCGTCATCAGTTCCAGTTGTTCGCCTACAGCACCAGTCAGGTGTGCGACCACCTGACCCGGCGCATCCAGGCGTCGGTGCAGCAATGGCTGGCGATCAAACATATGGACGACCTCACGCTGGCCCAGCGCATCCGCGATGACCGCATCGATATCCTGATTGACCTCTGTGGTCATAACGCCGGCAACCGCATGCGCACCATGGCGCTGCAGCCGGCGCCCTTGCTGGTGAAATGGGTCGGTGGCCTGATCAACACCACAGGCGTTAGCGCGATCGACTACCTGTTGACCGACCGCATCGAGTCACCGGAGGGGGAGGACGCGTTCTACACCGAAAAGCTCATCCGCTTGCCCGACGACTACATTTGCTACGACCCGCCGCCCTACACGCCGGACATCAAGCCCCTGCCGGCGTTGACCAACGGTTTTGTCACCTATGGCTGCTTCAATAACCCGACCAAGGTCAACGATGTACTGTTGGCACGTTGGGCCGAGTTGATGCGCGCTACGCCCGGTTCGCGGCTGTTGCTCAAGGGGGGCGCCTTCGGCAACGCCGAATTGCGTGCCCATGTGCACGGCGTTATGGCTGCCCACGGCATCGCCCAGGAGCGGGTGCTGATCGAAGGTCCGGTGGGGCACAAGACCCTGCTGGAAACCTACAGCCGCATCGATATCGCGCTTGATCCCTGGCCCTATTCCGGCGGCCTTACCACCTGCGAAGCCTTATTGATGGGCGTACCGGTGGTCACCTTCCCCGGGCCGACCTTCGCCGGGCGCCACTCGGCCACCCATTTGGTCAACACCGGCCTGCCGGAGTTGGTGGTGCATAGTTGGGCGCAATACCAGCAGCGCGTCATCGAGTTGGGCAGTGACCTGGACAGCCTGGCGCGCATCCGCAGCCATCTGCGCGAGGTGCTGATGGGCTCGCCGGTGTGTGACAGCCAGGGTTTCGCCAACCACTTCGGCACCGCCATGCGTGCGATCTGGCAGCGCTACTGCGAGGGCAAGCCGGCTGCCGCGCTGACGTTGAGCCCGCAAGGGCTGGCCAGGTTTGAGGGGGAGGCCGCAAGCGTGGTGCTTCAGCACCCGGTGGCGCCGGCCAGGGACGAGGGCTTTGGCTTCAAGTTCCAGGGCAAAGTGGTGACCCTGGACCACGGCAGCACGCTGATCGCATCGGCGCAGTTTGTCGCGCTGCAAAAAATGGCGGCGTTTTCCACGGTGGCTTTTGACCCCGCCAGCCGTATCGACAACGCCCGACAACTGGCGCAATTGGGTGAGTTGCATTACTACCCCCATGCGGCGCTGGGCAATGGTCAGCCCGCCACGCTCTACGCCTGCCTCGATCCGGCCATGAGCGCCACGCTGGCACCGCTGGCGGCGTCCGCAGTACTGGCCAAACTGGCGGTGCCCACACTCAAGCTGGATGCGATCAACGGCTTGCCGTCGGTGGACTGGTTGTTGCTCGACAACCTCAACGACAGCCTGGCCGTGATCGAACATGGCCAACGCACCCTCGCCGATACGCTGTTGGTGCAAGCGCGGGTCAACTTCGCACCGACGCATGATCAGCAAGCCGATGTGGGCTTGATCAGCCGGTGCCTGGCCCGGCGCGGGTTCAGTTTTTACCGGCTCAATAACCTGCAGCACATCAGCCATCCGGCCGAAGGGCAAAGCCTGGATCAATTGCGCGCTTCCCACCTGGTGTGCGCCGATGCACTGTTTTTGCCGGATGCGACACGCATGGCAGCACTGTCCGACAACCAGCGTCTGAAGCTGGCCTTTGTGCTGCACACGGTCTACGCCGCCTTTGATATGGCGACGCAACTGCTCAACACCATCGATAGCGACCTGGCCGCGCAGTACCTCAAGCACTGCCAGAACCCGAGCGCCATGCCGCAACCGCTCGAACTGCCCCGGGCACCGATGCAGGCGCCCCAAGTGACCTTTCCGGCAGAAGTGGCCGCCTATGTGAAGACGCTCTATACCCAGGCCTCAGTGATCCTGGAATACGGCAGCGGCGGTTCCACCCTACTGGCCGCCAGCATGCCGGACAAAACCGTGATCTCGGTGGAGAACGACGCCCGCTGGGCCGAGGACATGCAAACCTGGATTGCCAATGCCACGCTGCCCTCGCGGCCACGGATTTACGCGGTGGATGTAGGCGAGACCGGTAAATGGGCGCGGCCGAAGAACGCCCGACACTGGAAGAAGTTCCACACTTACCCGCTGAAGGTCTGGGATGAACCCTTCTTCGAGCAACCCGATGTGATTCTGATCGATGGGCGTTTCCGCATCGCCTGCTTTGTCACCGCTTACTTGCGGGCGACCAAGCCGATCATCGTGTTGTTCGACGACTACCTGGACCGCCCGCACTACCATGTGATCGAACGGCTGTTGGCGCCTACCGAGTTTGTCGGGCGTATGGCGCGGTTCGATCTGCAGCCGATGATGCACCTGCCGCGTGAGCAGTTGACCTGGCTGATCGCAAGCTATAACGAGGTGGCGTACGCCGAGGGGTGAGGAAATGTGTGGCGAGGGCGCGTGCTCCCTCGCCACCACCGCAGGCGCGGTCTATTCCTTCATTCTGGCCTGCAGTCGGGCAATGGCCTGGGCATGCAATTGGCACACACGCGATTCGCTCACTTCCAGCACCACGCCAATCTCGCGCAGGTTGAGTTTCTCGTGGTGACACAGCGCGAGCAGCAGGCGTTCGCGCGCAGGCAGGGCGTCAATGGCCCGAGTGAGGTTGGCACGGTTGCGGTCGTTGATCAGTTCGGCAAAGGGCGTGCGCAGCCGCGAACTGGCGTCTTCGCTGTGCTCTTCATCCACGTCGTCAAAGGGCAGCATCTGGCTGCCGTTCGTGTCATCGAGCACCTTCTGGTATTGTTCCAGCGTGAGTCCCATGGCCGACGCCACTTCCCGTTCCCGGGCCGGACGCCCCAGGTTCTGTTCCACGCGATGCATGGCGTCTTCCACGGCCCGCGCGTTGCGGCGCACGCTGCGGGGCACCCAGTCGCGGGTGCGCAGTTCGTCAATCATCGCCCCGCGAATACGTTGCGAAGCGAAGGTGGCGAACGTCGCGCCGACGCTCAAGTCATACCGCGTCATGGCATCGAGCAGACCGATGCTGCCGGCTTGAATCAAGTCGTCCAGTTCAATATTGGAAGGCAGCCGGGTCTTCAACCCCAGTGCCTGGCGCCGGACCATCGGGAGGTACTGCTGGAGGACTTCCTGCTGGTTAATCTTGCCCTGTGCCGTATACATCGTGCGCGCCTGCGAAAGACAGAAAATCCACGGGATTATTACCGCTGGTCCTGGCCGCTTAAGCGCGGAACAGGTGTGTGCCAGGTGACGTATTCGCTGCTTAGCCCACGGTGAATGGAATGAAATGTGGTCGGCAGGACAATGCCGCTGCGGTGTTCTCAGGATTTGCGAGTCTCATCGATCACCAACAACCGCATCCCCAGATACCGCTGCGCGGCCTCGCGCAAATTGTTCAGCAGGCCCTGCTGGGAAAAACCGGTGTGCAGCGCCAATACCTGCGCGGGGCCACCCTGTTCGCGTAACAGGCTCAACGCGCTGAACGTGCGGCAGAAGGCGCCCAGGTCGCTGTCGACCCACACGCTCCAACGTTCGGGCAGATCGCGGTGATAGTTATCCACCGCCTGAACGCGCCAGCGCGCGGGGTCGCCGACCCAGCGATGACCTTGGCAGTGCCAACGCTCCAGGGTTTTGTGCGCCTGGACGGTCGCTTGTGCCGCGCCGAATAGCATCAGGGTGCGATCCACGACCGGAGCCTGTTGTTGCCTGGCCCAGTGGCGCAGGCCGGTGGCCTGGTCGTGCATGCTCAGAGGCTGCCCGTGACGGCGGACAAGTGCAGCAAGCCTTCGAGGATTTCACCGGTATGGCCCCTGGTTTTTTTCGGCAGCAGGCCAAGCAGTTGCGTGCGGGCCTGGAAAGCCCAATCGTCACTGGCGTTGGCCAGGCGCATGGCGCTGGCGGCGAGCCCGGCGGCCAGGTACAGGCGCAGTTCGGCGTGCAGATGCGCAGACATGGCGAGTAACTGCGTCTTGCCGCGTGCAGTCAGGCTGGCCAGTTCATCGTGCTTCAACTGCAGCAGGAGGTTGGCGGCCTGTTCCTTCAACCCTTGCGACTCCACGCTCAGCCAGTAGCGTTGGCCCAAGTGTTGACCGCTGTGGCTGTCTTGCAAGGTGCCGAACCAGGCGCGTGCGGGGGCATTTTTGAGCACCACCGGCAGATGGCTTAAGGTCAGTCGCGCAGTGCGGTTGCGGTAGCGCAACTCGCGGATGCCGAAGGCTTCAGCGTGCCCGGCCAGGTTGCCCAGGCGTTGGCGTTCACCTCGATACACCACGCGCTGGCTGCTCTGGGTCGCGGTGACCCACACCGCTACAACGGGCGCGCACGGTTCTTGCGCGCGGATAAACGCGTCCCAGCGCGCAGGTTGCTGCGCCGCCGGTAACGCCATCAACGGCCAGGCGT
>NZ_JAKNRV010000119.1:0-14134 GCF_023072625.1 Pseudomonas emilianonis | reverse complement strand
GTCGCGGCCGATGGCGCCAACTCCGCCGTGCGCCGTTTGACCGGCACCGCGACCCGCGAATGGGATTACCTGCATAACGCTATCGTCACCAGCGTGCGCAGCAGCCAACCGCACCAGCGCACAGCCTGGCAACGCTTTACCGACACCGGCCCGCTGGCGTTTTTGCCACTGGTGCGCGATGGGCAGGAGGACTGGTGTTCGATCGTCTGGTCGACCACGCCGACTGAGTCCGCACGCCTGATGGCGTTGGATGATGAACACTTCTGCCGTGAGCTGGAGCGCGCCTTCGAAGGGCGGCTGGGCACGGTGCTCAGCGCCGACCCGCGCGTGTGCGTGCCATTGCGCCAACGCCACGCCAAACGTTATGTGGCCGAAGGCCTGGCGTTGATCGGTGACGCGGCCCATGTGATCCACCCGTTGGCGGGGCAGGGCGTGAACCTGGGCTTTCTCGACGCGGCCGTGCTGGCCGAGGTGCTGTTATCGGCGACCGAACGTGGTGAGCGCCTGGCGGATGTGAAAGTGCTGAGCCGTTACGAGCGCCGGCGCATGCCGCATAACCTGGCGCTGATGGCGGCGATGGAAGGTTTCGAGCGCTTGTTCCAGGCCGATCAACTGCCGTTGCGTTGGCTGCGCAATGCGGGCTTGAAGGTGGTCGACCAGATGCCGGAAGCCAAGGCGATCTTCGTGCGCCAGGCCCTTGGCTTGACCGGGGATCTGCCGGAACTGGCCAAACCCTGACACACCCGGCAGTCCGGGCTTGCCCGCGATGAGGCGATACGTCGCACTGCCGAAGGCGGCTTCGCAACATCTCGTAACGCCTCACTCGAGTGATTGATTGAGATGCTAAATGTGAGTCCTTATCATTTGTACTCTTTTGTCCACGAGAGACCGCACCCATGTCGGCACCCAAGCGCCTCCTGACTGCCCTGGCACTCACCCTCATCGGCAGCACCACCGCGCAGGCGGCCGATGAAGTCGTGGTCTACTCCTCGCGCATCGACGAACTGATCAAGCCGGTGTTCGATGCCTACACCCAGAAAACCGGGGTGCAGGTGAAGTTCATCACCGACAAGGAAGCCCCGCTGATGCAGCGCATCAAGGCCGAGGGCGAAAACGCTACCGCCGACCTGCTGCTCACCGTGGACGCCGGCAACCTCTGGCAGGCCGAGCAGATGGGCATCCTGCAACCGTTCACCTCCAAGGTGATCGACGCCAATATTCCGCTGCAATACCGCTCGTCCGCCCATGCCTGGACCGGTTTGAGCCTGCGTGCGCGGACCCTCGCCTACTCCACCGCCCGGGTGAAGCCCGGCGAGCTGACCACCTACGAAGCCCTGGCCGACAAACAATGGGAAGGCCGCCTGTGCCTGCGCACGGCGAAAAAGGTCTACAACCAGTCGCTGACCGCCACCCTGATCGAAACCCATGGCGCGACCAAGACCGAAGAAATCGTCAAGGGCTGGGTCAATAACCTGTCCACCGATGTGTTCTCCGACGACATCGCCGTGCTCGAAGCGATCAACGCCGGGCAGTGCGACGTGGGCATCGTCAACACTTACTACTACGGCCGCCTGCACAAGCAGAAGCCGAACCTGGCGGTGAAGCTGTTCTGGCCGAACCAGGGCGACCGTGGCGTGCATGTGAACCTGTCCGGCATCGGCCTGACCAAGTACGCGCCGCACCCCGAAGCGGCCAAGGCGCTGGTGGAATGGATGACCACGCCTGAGGCGCAGAAGATTTTTGCCGACGTGAACCAGGAGTTCCCGGCCAACCCGGTGGTGGCGCCGTCGGCTGAAGTGGCCAGTTGGGGCAAGTTCGTGGCGGACACCTTGCCGGTGGAAGTGGCGGGCAAGCGCCAGGCCGAGGCGATTCGCTTGATGGATCGGGCCGGCTGGAACTGAATGTGTCTGTGGGAGGGGGCTTGCTCCCGATGGCGGTCGGTCAGTCACTGATGAGGTGACTGGCACTGCGCTATCGGGAGCAAGCCCCCTCCCACACTGTTGTCTGTAGATCATCCATTCCCAGGGAATTTGCTCTTGGCCCACCCCGCCCAACGCCGCTGGTACCTGCCGGTCTTCAGCGTCGCAGCTCTGGTACTGCTTCCGCTGAGCGTGCTGTTGCTGTCCTGGCAAAGTATCGATGCGCAAATCTGGTCCCACCTGTGGGAAACCCAGATGCCGCGCTTGTTGGGCAATACCTTGACCCTGGTGCTCGGCGTTGGCGTCGGTGTGACCCTGTTGGGTGTGAGCCTGGCGTGGCTGACCAGCCTCTGCGAATTTCCCGGGCGGCGCTGGCTCGATTGGGCGCTGATGTTGCCGTTCGCGATCCCGGCGTATGTGCTGGCGTTTGTGTTTGTCGGCCTGCTGGACTTCTCGGGGCCGGTGCAAACCCTGCTGCGTGAAGCATTCGGCAGCGGCTTGCGCCTGCCCCGCGTGCGTTCCACCGGTGGGGTGGTCATCGTGTTGGTGCTGGTGTTCTATCCCTACGTTTATTTGCTGGCGCGCACGGCGTTCCTGGCCCAGGGCAAGGGCCTGATGGAAGCGGCGCGCGTGCTGGGGCAATCGCCCTGGCAAGCCTTCTGGCGCGTGGCCATGCCCATGGCGCGGCCGGCGATTGGCGCCGGGGTGGCCCTGGCGTTGATGGAGACCTTGGCGGATTTCGGTGCGGTCTCGGTGTTCAACTTCGATACCTTCACCACCGCCATCTACAAGACCTGGTACGGCTTTTTCAGCCTGTCCAGCGCGGCCCAACTGGCCAGCCTGTTGCTGCTGGTGGTGATGCTGGTGCTGTACGGCGAGCGTCGTGCCCGCGGTGCCAGTCGGCCGAGCAATGAGCGGCCGCGCGCCAAGGCGTTGTATCACCTGCGCGGGTTGAAGGCGGCGGCGGCGAGTGGTTGGTGCGGACTGGTGTTTGCCTGTGCCTTTGTCATTCCGATGCTGCAACTGGTCGCCTGGTTCTGGCAGCGCGGCCGCTTCGACCTGGACGAGCGCTATACGGGCCTGATCGTCCACACCCTCTACCTGGGCGGTATTGCGGCGCTGGTCACCGTCAGCGTCGCCCTGATCCTGGCCTTCGCCAACCGCCTGGCGCCGACCCGGGCGATTCGCTCTGGCATCAGCCTGGCCAACGTCGGATATGCCTTGCCGGGCTCGGTACTGGCGGTGTCGATCATGTTGGCGTTCAGCTACCTGGACCGTGAGCTGGTGGTGCCGTTGTCGGGCTGGATCGGTGGCGCGGGCAAGCCCTTGTTGCTGGGCAGCTTGGCGGCATTGGTGCTGGCGTATCTGGTGCGCTTCCTGGCGGTGGCTTACGGGCCGCTGGAAAACAGCCTGGCGCGTATTCGCCCATCGTTGCCCGAAGCGGCGCGCAGCCTTGGGGTGAGCGGCCCACGACTGTTTTGCAAAGTGTATCTTCCGTTGTTGCTGCCGGGCACCCTGAGCGCCGCGTTGCTGGTGTTCGTCGACGTGCTCAAGGAAATGCCGGCGACCCTGCTGATGCGCCCGTTTGGCTGGGACACCCTGGCGGTGCGGATCTTTGAGATGACCAGTGAAGGGGAGTGGGCACGGGCTTCGTTACCGGCCTTGACCTTGGTGCTGGTCGGCCTGTTGCCAGTGGTTGGACTGATACGACGCTCCGCACGACAAATCGGTTAGGTGCCAGTCCTACGGCTTGAGGCTACAATGCGCGGCATTCGGTACGCTCCGTGTTTCGGACCGGCTCGTTGGATGTGGCGGCAGGCCTTTTAATTCAAGGTGTTCAGCCCATCCCGCAGCCCTGCGTACCTTCGCCAAGCCCGGAAGGAGAAACCCATGGGACAGCGCACGCCTCTGTATGACCTGCATCTCGCCCTCGGCGCGAAAATGGTCGATTTTGGCGGTTGGGATATGCCTCTGCACTATGGCTCGCAAGTGGAAGAACACCATCAGGTGCGACGCGACTGCGGGGTGTTCGATGTATCTCATATGACCGTGATCGATGTCACCGGCCCCCAGGCCAAGGAATGGCTCCAGTACCTGCTGGCCAATGACGTCGACCGTTTGCATGGCTGCGGCCGTGCGTTGTACAGCGCCATGCTCAATGAGCACGGCGGGGTGGTGGACGACATGATCGTCTACCGCACCGACGCCGGTTATCGTCTGGTGGTCAACGCCGCCACCCGCGACCAGGACATGGCCTGGATGCAGGCGCAGTTGGGCACTTATCAGGTGCAACTGCACGAGCGTTCTGAACTGTCCATGCTCGCTATTCAGGGCCCCCACGCCCGGCAGAAAATCGCCGAGCTGGTGACTCAGTCGCGTGGCATCCTGATCCACCAGCTAAAGCCCTTCGAAGGTCAGGCCGACGGCGATTGGTTTATCGCTCGTACCGGCTACACCGGCGAAGACGGCTTGGAAATTGTCCTGCCGGCCGATCAGGCCCCGGGCTTTTTCAACGATCTGGTGGGCGCGGGTATTTCACCCATCGGCCTCGGCGCCCGTGACACCCTGCGCCTGGAAGCCGGCATGAACCTGTATGGCCAGGATATCCACCAGGACGTTTCGCCCCTGGCGGCCAACATGGCCTGGAGCATTGCCTGGGAACCGGCCGAGCGCCGTTTCATCGGCCGCGCCGCGCTGGAAGCCGAACTGGCGGCCGGTGTGCAGACCAAATTGGTCGGTTTGGTGCTGGAAGAGCGTGGGGTTTTACGCGCTCACCAGGTGGTTCGCATCGCCAATGTTGGCGAAGGGGAGATCACCAGTGGTAGTTTCTCTCCTACGCTGAGTAAATCCATTGCTTTGGCGCGTGTACCGACGGCGACCGCCGATCGGGCCGAAGTGGAAATCCGCGGCAAGTGGTATCCGGTTCGAGTGGTCAAACCGACCTTCGTGCGCCATGGTAAAACCTTGATCTAACTATTCCGGCAGGCCAATGGCCGCTGACATTTCTTCTTGAGGACACAGACTATGAGCGATATCCCTGCCGACCTGCGTTTTGCCGAAAGTCACGAATGGGCCCGTTTGGAAGCCGACGGCACTGTCACCGTCGGGATCTCCGACCATGCCCAGGAAGCCTTGGGTGATGTGGTGTTTGTAGAGTTGGCCGAAGTCGGCAAAGTGTTTGCGGCGGGTGAAACGGCGGGTGTCGTGGAGTCGGTTAAAGCGGCTTCTGATATCTACTCGCCAGTTGCTGGCAAAGTGATTGCGGTTAACGACGAACTGGGTGGCAGCCCTGAGTTGCTGAACACCGACCCTTACGGCGCCTGGATCTTCAAGCTCAAGCCAAGCAGCGTTGACGCCGACCTGGCCAAACTGCTCGATGCCGCCGCCTACAAGGCCGCCATCGGCGAGTGATTCCGCTGCAGGAGCCGGTCACCCGGCTCCTGCAACAGGTTTTCAGCGCTTCAGCACGGCCTTCACTGCCGCCACCGAGCGTTCCACATCCGCCTCTGTCATCGCCGTGAACATCGGCAACGACACAATCAAACGCCCAACACGCTCCGCCACCGGGAACATGCCTTCCTTGAAACCCTGTGCCCGATACAGGCTCAACAGGTGGATCGGCGGGTAGTGATAGCCAATGCCGACGCCGCGGGCCTGCATCTGCTCCATGAATGTGGCACGGGCGGGCAGACCGTCCTGGCGCTCCGGCAGGACCAGTTGGAACAGGTGCCAGTTGCTGTTTTCGAAATCTGCCGGTGGCAGTTGTGCACCGTATTGCTCTTCAAAATCACTGCCGAAGCACTTGAAGTAGTGCCGCGCCAGGTTCTGGCGATGGGCGGTGATCTCCTGGATATGGGCAAATTGCCCCAGGCCGATGGCGGCGGCGATGTCGGTCATGTTGAACTTGCCGCCCAGGACATCCACGTCCAGGCCGTCGAAGCCGGTGCGGGTGACGCCCTGCAAGCGGTACTTCTCTGCCAGGCGTGCTTCGTCGGCGTTGTTCAACACCAGGCAACCGCCCTCGGAAGAGGTGATGTTCTTGTTCGCCTGGAAGCTGAACGACACGAAGTCGCCGGTGGCGCCGATCCGCTCACCGTCCCAGCTCGAACCCAGGGCCTGGGCGGCATCCTCAACGATACGCAGGTTGTACTTGTTGGCCAGTGCGTAAAGCATCGGCATATCCACGGGCAGGCCGGCCAGGTACACCGGGATGATCGCTTTGGTGCGCGGGGTAATGGCCGCTTCGACCTGGGCCAGGTCGATATTGCGGGTCACCGGGTCGATATCGGCAAACACCGGCGTGGCGCCGACTTCCAGAATCACGTTGGCCGTGGCGACCCAGGAGATCGGCGTGGTGATGACTTCATCGCCCGGCCCGATACCGGCGATGCGCAAGGCAATCTCCATTGTGCAGGTGCCCGAGTTGAAGGTGCGTACCGGTCGCCCGCCAAAGTATTCCGACAACTGCGCTTCGAACGCCTGCACTTTCGGCCCGCTGGTGATCCAGCCCGAACGCAGTACATCACCGACCGCCGAGATGGTGGCTTCATCAATGGTAGGTTTGGAAAATGGCAGAAAAGGCTGTTGGCTCATGACGGCGAAGGCATCCGTTTCGGTAGACGATGAGAGAAGGCATATCAGTACCGGCATGGTTGCACGGCTTGACTGAATATAGCCTGTCATCTGTGAATGAAACGTCACCCAAACGGGGAAAATGCCGCGTTGAGAGCGGCATTTTCTGCTGCGAGTCAGAAGGAAACGCGCGCTTCCAGAAACATATTCTGCTCTTTGAGCTTACCTTTGAGCTGCTCATCCCGTGCGTTCACGCGGTTGGCGAAGGTGTTGTAGCCCGTTTCCACATCGCCCATGGCGATATAGCGATAGCCGGCGCCGAGGGTGAGTTGTTCGCTGATCTTGGCCTCCAGCCCCATGCCGACGCTGTAGGCGAAATTGTGCTGGCGGTTACTGGCAAAACGCCGGGTCTCGTTGGTTTGGTAGCCCTCGGCGCTAATCCGCGCCACCCCCACCCCGGCCATGCCGTAAAACGACAGCCAATCATTGATCGGGATGTCCTTGTAGCCATTGAGCATCAAGCGCTGGCTATGGACCTGCAGGTTGTTGACGTTGGCATTGAAGGGCGCCCAGTAGGATTTGAAGGCCGAACTCTTCGGCATGGTGTATTCCCCTTCCAGGCGCCAGCCATCGGCAAAGGCATAACCTGTGGCGAAAGAGGCGACGATGGACTTGCTGCTATCGGGCGCCTCCACCCGTTCGGTGACGCGTGGGCTGGTCAGCAGAGCGCTGGAGAGATTCTGGCGGGCGTGGTTGAGCTTCAACGACCCGTACCAGTTTTCAGCGTGGGCATGGGGGGTAAAGAACGCGGAGAGCAGCAGCGCGTAGGCGAGTTTTTGCATGGAAGGAATTCGCTTGATGGAAAAGGAATCCTTAGCTTGTTGCCTGGCCCTTGAGGGCTCGACAGGATTTCTCTGCCAGCGGCTGGAAAAAATAGACTTTTTGCGTAGTGCCCAGGGGCGATGACTGTAGGAAATGATCAAAAAAAATGCCGCTGAGAAGCGGCATTCTTTTTGGGCCGAGTATTACTCGGTGACAGCGTTTTTCGCGAGGATGGCGTTGGCCAATTCCATATCCGTGGCTTGGAGGCCAGGGTTGTCGGCGCGGACTTTCTGCATGGCGGCTTCCAGGTACGGGCCGCGGATGCCGCCGTCGCTGGCAACAAAGCTGCCTGCGTCGTCTTGGGCGGCAACCACCAGCTTGTGGTCCTTGAAGGTCAGGTACGTCGAGCCGGTCGTGGCGCCCGACGAGATGACATTGCGCCAGAAGCTGTCGGCCATGGCTGAACCGACAGGTAGGGAAAGCACGGCGAGGGTGGCGACAGCATATTTGAGACGCATGGCGGGTGACTCCGGGTGGGTTATCTGTACTCTATGATTGTAGTTAGCCCAATCGAGTTCCATCACTGACTAAACAGTTTCAACCTGCAAAGTCGTCCCATCCTGTGCAATCACGCGTACATGAGCGCCTACGGGGGTGTCCGGTCCGGTCACCATCCACACGCCGTCACCGACTTTTATCTTGCCGCGGCCATCCACAATCGCCTGATGCACGATAAACGTGTGGCCGATCAGCTCCGACCCCCGCTCGTTGAGCCCTGGTTGGTCGCTGGCCTTGGCGCTGCTGCGCTGGCGTTTCCACCAGTACACAGCCGTCAATATCGACAATACCGCGAACAGCAGCAGTTGCCATTCCAGCCCGAGCGGCGGCACCAGGAACTTGATCACGCCCACGGCAGCGGCGGCAATACCCATCCACAACAGGTAACCACCTGCGCCGAACACCTCCAGAATCAGCAACACTGTCCCCAGCGCCAGCCAATCCCAAAACGATAAATGCTGCAGGAACTCCCACATGGCGATGGCCTCAGCCTTTCTTGTTGTCGAAAGTCGCTTTGACGATTTCGCCGATACCGCCCACAGCGCCGATCACCTGGCTGGCTTCCAGCGGCATGAGGATCACCTTGCTGTTGTTGGCGGAAGCCAGTTTGCCCAGCGCGTCGATGTATTTCTGTGCGACGAAGTAGTTGATGGCCTGCACGTTACCGGTGGCGATCGCTTCGGACACGACTTGGGTGGCGCGGGCCTCTGCCTCGGCTTGACGCTCGCGGGCTTCGGACTCCAGGAACGCAGCTTGACGTCCGCCTTCGGCTTCGAGGATCTGCGCCTGCTTTTTGCCTTCGGCGGTCAGGATCGCCGACGCCCGCAGGCCTTCGGCTTCGAGGATCTGTGCACGCTTGATCCGCTCGGCTTTCATCTGGCCCGACATGGCGGCCATCAGGTCCGCAGGTGGGCTGATGTCCTTGATCTCGATCCGGGTGATCTTGATACCCCACGGCGCCGTGGCTTCGTCGACGGTGCGCAGCAGTTTTTCGTTGATGCCGTCACGCTGGCTGAGCATCGCATCCAGTTCCATGGAGCCGAGTACGGTACGGATATTGGTCTGCAACAGGTTGCGGATGGCATGTTCGAGGTTGTTCACCTCATAAGCGGCCTGGGCGGTGTTGACCACCTGGAAGAAGCACACGGCATCGATCTGCACGGTGGCGTTGTCGGCGGTAATCACTTCCTGCGGCGGGATATCCAGCACGCTTTCCATCACGTTGATCTTGCGACCGATGCGGTCCATGACCGGGATGATGATGTTGAGGCCGGGCTTGAGCGTGTTGGTGTAGCGGCCAAAGCGTTCGACTGTCCACTGATAGCCCTGGGGCACGACTTTGAAGCCCATGAACAGGATGGCGATGGCCAATCCCACGAAAAGAAGCAGTACGGTTCCGATCTGCATAGCGATTCCCTATCTGAAGATGTCAGTAAAACGACGTTCGGCCGATTGTAGCGGGGTTGTCTGCGATAAGAAGGATTTCACCGCCCGACAGCCAACGGATTTGTTTCTGAATCCCCAGGCGTGACCCGTAAGACTTCCGCCAGGCTGGTCAGCCCAGCTTCAACCCTGTGCATGCCGGCCATTCGCAGGCTGCCCATACCTTGCCGGAGCGCCGCCTGGCGCAAGGCCTGCACGTCGGTACCAGGGGTGATCAACGACTTGAGCGCGTCGTCCAGCACCATGATTTCGTAGACCCCGGCGCGCCCGCGATAACCGCTGTCACGACACTCTGCGCACCCGGTCGCTGCGGTGTGCTTGCCGCTCGTCGTGCGTTTGCAGTCGGGACACAAGAGTCGCACCAGGCGCTGCGCCATCACGCCCAATAATGTGGCCTTGATCAAATAATGAGCAATTCCCAGTTCCTGCAAACGGCTGATCGCACTCGGCGCATCGTTGGTGTGCAGGGTCGACAGCACCAGGTGCCCGGTCAACGCGGCCTGGATCGCCATCTCGGCGGTTTCCTGGTCGCGAATCTCGCCGATCATGATGATGTCCGGGTCTTGGCGCAGCAGTGCGCGGATGCCACTGGCGAAGGTCAGGTCGATATTGTGCTGCACCTGCATCTGGTTGAACGCCGGTTCGATCATCTCGATCGGATCTTCCACCGTACACAGGTTGAGCTCACGGCTCGCCAGGCGCTTGAGGGTGGCATAGAGGGTGCTGGTCTTGCCGGAGCCGGTGGGGCCGGTGACCAGGATGATGCCGTGGGTCTGGCGGGTCAGGTTGTGCCAGCGCTCCTGGTCCTGGGCCGAGAGGCCAAGCTGGTCGAAGTCCCTGAGCAGTACCTGGGGGTCGAAAATCCGCATCACCAGTTTCTCGCCAAACACCGTGGGCAAAGTTGAAAGGCGCAATTCAACCTCCGCGCCCGCCGGGGTTTTGGTCTTGACCCGCCCGTCCTGCGGCTTGCGTTTTTCCGCCACGTTCATCCGGCCCAGGCTTTTCAGGCGGCTGACCACCGCCATCGTGACCTGGGGCGGAAACTGATAGACGTCATGCAGCAGCCCATCGATGCGAAAACGCACGCGGCCCTGGTCGCGACACGGCTCGATATGGATATCGCTGGCCCGTTGGCCGAACGCGTACTGCAACAGCCAGTCGACGATATTGACGATATGCGCGTCGTTGGCATCCGGCGCCTGGTCGCCGGCCCCGAGGTTGAGCAGGTCGAAATGGCCCGGCGCCGGCGTTGTTTGATCGGCGCCGCTGACCGACTTCGCCAATCGGTAAAACTCCCCGATGCAGCGCTGGATGGCCTGGGGGTTGGCGACCACGCGCTTGATCGAGCGCTTGAGCACCTGCGCCAGCCCGGCTTCCCAGGCGCTGACATACGGCTCGGCGCTGGCGACTGTGATGCTCTGCGCATCCACGGCCACCGCAAGAATGCCGTGGCGCTGGGCGAACGCGTGGGACATCAACGGCACCAGCGTCGCCACATCGATCTTCAGCGGGTCGATACGCAGGTAAGGTTGCCCGCTACGCTGCGCCAGCCATTGCGTCAGGGTTTCCAGGCAAGGCCCCTGGGCCGCGATGCACTCCAGGGGATGCTGGTTAGGTGCGGGCGCCAGCGTCGACAAGCGCTGAGCCACATCGAATGTGACCATGCCTTGTTCGACCAGGGCCGGTAACAACGTGTGCAATTCCAATCGCTGATCAACAGGCATTGAGGTTTTCCTGGGGGGCGCCGGGTGTAATCCCAGGCTAGTCAGCCTCTGATCCGCTGCCTCTCAGTGTGTATTGCAGGCTTTTACCGGGCGCCTGCGACCACCGCCTGAGGCCGCACGGAATCAGCCGCCCACATCTCCAGCGAGCACACGCTGATCAGGTTTCGAATCTTTTCACCGATCACCTGGGCGCGGTGCCAGCTCAGGCCATCGATCACGATATCGAGGGTCAGCAAGTCATCCTGGCGATTCACAACCACCTGCCGGGGCGTCAGGAACTGCAGCGCGAAATAGTTGAGCACCCGGCACAGCACGTCGGGTTCGGCCTCGGTGACGATCTGGTAATGGGCCTGACAATGGGCGCTATTGACGGCCCACGCATCGACGCGGGTAGCGGGGTAGGTGGTTTCGACGGCGTGCATGCTGACTCTCCAGATTTGACTGAAGAAATTTTTACATTCGCCAGCGGAGATTTCTTATCTAAGATGAGCCTGATTCGTCGAAAAATGCATAAATCAATTCAAGATAACCACAGTTATAGGTATTTCTATGCGCAGCGAGCTGGACGTCTACGACCGCCGTATCCTGGCCCTGCTGCAAGAGGACGCCTCGCTCTCCAGCGCGCAGATCGCCGAGCAGGTCGGCCTGTCTCAATCGCCATGCTGGCGGAGAATCCAGCGGCTGAAGGAGGAGGGCGTGATCCGCGGCCAGGTCACGCTGCTGGACCGCAAGAAGATCGGCCTCAATACGCAGATTTTTGCCGAGGTCAAACTCAATGCCCACGGGCGCTCCAACTTCACCGAGTTCACCGAGGCGATCCGTGGGTTTCCCGAAGTCTTGGAGTGTTATGTGCTGATGGGGGCGGTGGATTTTCTGCTGCGCATCGTCACGTCGGATATCGAGGCGTATGAGCGGTTTTTCTTCGAGAAGTTGTCGATGGTGCCGGGGATTCAGGAGGTCAACTCGATCGTGGCGTTGTCGGAGATCAAGTCCACCACTAGCCTGCCAGTATTGGGCTGACAGGGCTGGCCTCATCGGGGGCAAGCTCCCTCCCACATTGAAATGCATTCCAAATGTGGGAGGGGTTGCTTTCGAAAGCGGGGGTTACAGACGCAGCAGGGTCTTCCAGGCACGGTTCTGATACACCGCAATCGCCTGGTGCATGCGTGCATCCAGCGATTCATCGGTGATCGGCTGGTTGGCCAGTTGCACCAACTTGTTCAGCTCACCGTACAGGCGGTCGAGTTCCGGGATGTCTACCACCTGGCGTGCATGGTGCAGCCAGGCCTGGATGCGTTCGATGCGCGGCAGTTGCTCGGCCAGGTCTTCCGGCTGTTGCTGATAGCGCGGCAGTTGCAGGGCGACGGCATCTTCGGCCAGCAGGCGCGGCAGCCAGTTGGTGATTTGCGCAGCACCCTGACGGTTGCCGCGCACGTTGCGGTCGGCGGTCCAGGTGCGGTTCAGCAACCAGCGGGAGGTGTTCAGCGAGAACAGGCCCCAGCGCACGTCGGTCAATTCTTCGGCGAATTGCTCCGGCGCGGCTTTGCGAATGTCTTCATCGTCGTCACCGGCCTGGACCAGCGGGCGCCAGTCTTCCAGCAACGCGTCCAGTGTGCTGCGCAGTTCGCTGGTGGATTGACGCGGCGCGGCCTGGCCGAGGCTGCCGAGCAGGGCGCGCAGTTCGCCGAGGTTGTCGACCCACTCTTGCAGCAGGCGCCAGTGGCCATTGAAACGGTATTGCTCGGCCAGGCGCTGGCTGCTGCCCAGCAGGTGCCACATGATCGCGGCGAAGGCATCGTCCAGCGGCATTTCGGCGTGCAATTGCGGCGCCGGCAGGCTCAGGGAATAGCTGCTGGCGTCATACAGGCGGTAGCCGCGTTCGGCCTTGCTGATGTCACATGGCATCAGCGCCAGGGTCGCGGCCAGTTCGGCGGCCAGTTCCAGCAGGGCGGCCGGTTCACCTTCGCGCAGTTCCAATTCCAGCTCGCAGATTTCTTCTTTCTGCTTGCCGACCACCACGTGGCCCAGGTCCAGTGCGGCTTCGATCACCACCTTGGTCTTGCCCCGGCCCCAGGCGATTTCGGCGCGTTCGCGCACGAAGTCGGTGGTGAAGATCGGCTTGAGGGTCTTTTTGTCCAGCTCGGCGAGTTCCTCGGGCCAGCATTCGCCGTCGAGTTTTTTCACGTCGAGCTTGGCTTTGGGCAGTTCCCAGTTGTACTCGTTACGCTCCGACAAGCCGGCGACGCTTTGGCCGCGGGTCTTGAGGGTCTGGATCACGGTGTCACCGTCCTTGCGTAAACGCAGGGCGACTTTGGCCTGGGCCAGATCGCGCTCGGGGGTGTCGAAGTACTGGTTCATCAACTCACGGCGTTCCCAGCCACTTTTGTTGCGTTTTTTCAGTAGCGGGTGCTCACGTAGCGCGGCGAGTGTTTCGCGGCTGACGCGGAGCTTGATTTCGGTTTCTTTCTGCATGGCCGGAAAATCCAGGATCGGGAGCGCAGCCGGGAAAAAGAGTGGCTGCCAAGGTCGTGCAGTGTACAGGACTGAGCCCGGCAACGCGCCGCAACGGTTTATTGTGTCGTGCAGATGCCTCTATAGTGAGGTTCATCCGGGAAGTAGGGAGACTGCGCATGCCGTTACCGTCCATGAAAGAGCAATTCGCCGCCTTGATTGCCACGCCGTCGGTCAGTTGCACCCAAGCGTCTCTCGACCAGAGCAACCGTCCGGTGATCGACCTGCTCGCCGGCTGGCTGGGCGACCTGGGCTTCGCCATCGACATTCAGCCCGTCAGCCCCGGCAAGTTCAACCTGCTCGCCAGTTTTGGCACGGGCCCCGGTGGCCTGGTGTTGGCCGGCCATAGCGATACCGTGCCGTATGACGCCGCGCTGTGGAAGACCGATCCTCTCAAGCTGACGGAGGTCGACGGTCGCTGGGTAGGACTGGGCAGCTGCGACATGAAGGGTTTTTTCGCGCTGGCCATCGAAGCGGTATTGCCGCTGCTATTGTCGAGGCTGGCCACGTCCAGGCCCAGAGTGTCCTGGCTGCTGATGATGCCGCTGGTGTTCTTCACCGCTGTCGCTTTCAGCGTTTGCTCAC
>NZ_JAKNRV010000118.1:0-14151 GCF_023072625.1 Pseudomonas emilianonis | reverse complement strand
GGTCGGCGCCTCCCAATCCAGCATCTCTCCCGCACAAAACACCCCCGGCAATTGCTTGAGCATCAACCGCTCGTCCAGCGCCTCAAACGGCACGCCCCCCGCCGTACTGATCGCTTCATCCATCGGCAAGGCTGTTTCGCTCACGTATCCATCCTTTGCGTATCAGAGAGTGGGAACGGAATGGCTCCGTAACGCCACTAACAAAGCCGCAGCACTCGCGCCGCGACAATCCACAACTTTTTCTGCGCCAGCGGCCCGCGCCATCTCATAGACTCGCGGGCTGGGCACGAACAGCGGCAGCCGCGCCACCTGTGGCCAATCCGGGCCGGCCAGGGCTTGCAGGTGTAAAAACCCCTGCCCACTGCTGACCACCAGGCCGTTCAAGCGTTCCAACTGGATGCGCTGCATGAGTACCCCCGGGTCGTAGGCCGGAAGAAAACGGCGATACAACTCCAGATAGTCGACACTAGCACCTTGCTCGCGCAAGCGCTCCGCCAGCAGCTCTCGCCCACCCTCGCCGCGCAGGATCAACACCCGCGCATCAGCATGTGCAATAGCCTCGCGCAAGGCGGGCAAGGCAAGCAAGGCCTCGCTGTCGTCGCCGCTGGGGGGATAATGAACGTCCAGGCCCTGTTCGGCGAGGACCTGCGCGGTGGCGGCCCCCACGCTGAACCACGGCAACTGCGGCCAGCGTCGATCCAAGCATTGCACGCCAAGGCGCGCCGCCGGTTTGCTCACCACAATGACCGCGCAATAGCGGCCCAGGTCAGCAAAGACCGCCTGCTGCGCAGGCGTGACCGGCAAGGCTTCGATCTCCAGCAACGGCAGGCTGCTGCTGAAAATCCCGACATCGGACAACGATGCCGCCAACAGCGCAGACTCCTCGGCAGGCCGCGTCAGCAGCACACGCCAATCGGTCACTGCGGGCCGGCCTCGCCGTAGACTTTTTGCAGAATGACACCGGCGCCCTTGTCCAGCAGCGCTTCGGCGACCTGAATACCCAGCGCCGTCGCATCACGCTGCGGCCCGCGCACTTGCGCGGTGATCAAGTTGCCGCCGTCAGGGTCACCCACCAGGCCACGCAGCCACAGGTTTTCCCCTTCAAGCACGGCGTAGCAGGCGATCGGCACCTGGCAGCCACCGTTGAGGTGTTTGTTCAGGGCGCGTTCGGCGGTGACACGGACGTCGGTGTCGTGGTGATCGAGCGGCTTGAGCAAGGCGTGGATTTCACTGTCGGCGGTGCGGCATTCGATGCCCACTGCGCCCTGCCCGCCGGCGGGCAAGCTGTCTTCGACGCTGATGACCGAGGTGATGCGGTCTTCGAAGCCGAGCCGGATCAAACCGGCCGCCGCGAGAATGATCGCGTCGTATTCACCGGCATCCAGCTTGGCCAGGCGGGTGTTGACGTTGCCGCGCAGGAAGCGGATCTGCAAATCCGGACGACGCGTCAGCAACTGGGCCTGACGACGCAGGCTGGAAGTGCCGACAATACTGCCCAACGGCAGCTCATCCAGGGACGCGTAGGTATTGGACACGAAGGCGTCGCGCGGGTCTTCACGCTCGCAGATGCAAAACAGGCCCAGGCCTTCGGGGAAGTCCATGGGCACGTCTTTCATCGAATGCACGGCGATGTCGGCTTCGTTTTCCAGCAGCGCGGTTTCCAGTTCCTTGACGAACAAACCCTTGCCGCCGATCTTCGACAGCGGCGAGTCCAGCAGCTTGTCGCCGCGACTGACCATGGGCACCAGGGACACCTGGAGACCAGGGTGGGCCTGCTCGAGGCGTGCTTTGACGTATTCGGCCTGCCACAAGGCCAGGGCACTTTTACGGGTGGCGATGCGGATTTCGCGAGAGGACATGGATCAATCCGTACTGAATAGATACGGCAGATAATAACAGCTCAGGAAAATTCGCTTTGATTTGAATCAGCAAGTGCGGGGCCTCCCTGGCCGCAGCGCACCGCGATCACCGCTACAGCCCTTGGGCTAAAGCTGCTGCATCATCTTGCGCACGCCGGCGACATGGCGCCGGCTGACGATCAAGGCATCGCCGTTAAGCCCTTTCAGGAATAACTGAAAGTGCCCCAGGGGCGTGCGCTGCAGGCGTTCGATGCGCTCACGGGCCACCAGCGCATTGCGGTGGATGCGCACGAAACGGTCGCCAAATTCATCCTCAAGGGCCTTGAGCGGCTCATCGAGCAGCACTTCGCCAGCCTCGTGACGCAGGGTCACGTACTTGTGATCGGCGATGAAATAGACCACCTGGCTCAGGGGGATCAGCTCGATACCTTTGCGGGTGCGCGCACTGATATGGCTGCGCGGCCCGTTACCACTCTGGGCGGCGGGCTGGGTCAGGGCGGCAAGCTGGATGCGATTGGGGCGCTCGGCCTTTTTCAACGCCTTGAGCAACGCCTCGCCAGTCACTGGCTTGACCAGGAAGCTGACACCGCTGGCTTCCAGGGTTTCGGCAGGGAACTCTTCCTCGGCGGCACACAACACCACGGCCGGTGGCGATTCGCGCTCACTCAGGCGGGCGGCGACTTGCAGGCCATCCAGGCCCGGCATGCGGATATCGAGCAGCACCACATCCGGCTTGAGGCTGTCGATCAACGTCAACGCCTCCTCGCCCGTGGCGGCGCTCGGTTCAAGGACTGTATAACCCTCGAGCTCACTGACCAGACGGCTCAGTCGCTCGCGGGCTTGGGGTTCGTCATCAACGATCAGGACATTCATATTGCGCTGGATTCCTGCGTGAGTCTCGCACAAGGATAGCGTAGACAGGTGCGGTGACTTGCGTCACAGCGATCCACGCTAAGACTAGCGCGAGCGGCAAAAAGTGCCCCGAGAGCGACACTCATATTTATCCGGACCTGTTCAATAGCGCCCAAAACCTGCCGCCCTTGGGCATCGTCGTAGGGTTTGCTGATACACAATCCGAATCCCCCCCTTGTTTAATGGTAGTCAGGATTATGACCGCATCACCTGACTTTGGTGCATTCACACACTATCAGTCCAACTGTAGACGCTCGCCGAGACGACATTGCTCATTCGTCAAATATCGTTTCAATAAGCACCTTTGCCCAGTCTCTTCCCGGACGCGGCCGGCGGCAAGGCACTTAGCCATCCTTTACACAAATAAAAATGCCGACCACCCGCAGCACCGCCTCCACGGGCAACCCTGTTATTATCGGCGTCACACCTCCACGCCTCTTTTAAGCAGATCACGAGCGAATCCATGAGCACCGACAAGACCAACCAGTCCTGGGGCGGCCGCTTCAGTGAACCCGTCGACGCCTTCGTCGCCCGCTTCACCGCCTCCGTCACCTTCGACCAGCGCCTGTACCGCCACGACATCATGGGCTCGATCGCCCACGCCACGATGCTGGCCAAGGTCGGCGTGCTGACCGACGCCGAGCGCGACAGCATCATCGACGGCCTGACCACCATCCGTGGTGAGATCGAAGCCGGTACGTTCGACTGGCGCGTCGATCTGGAAGACGTGCACATGAACATCGAGGCGCGCCTCACCGATCGCATCGGTGTGACCGGCAAAAAACTGCACACCGGGCGCAGCCGTAACGACCAGGTGGCCACCGATATCCGCCTGTGGCTGCGTGACGAAATCGACCTGATCCTGGCCGAAATCACCCGCCTGCAAAAAGGTTTGCTGGAACAGGCCGAGCGTGAATCGGACACTATCATGCCCGGCTTCACCCACCTGCAGACCGCACAGCCCGTGACCTTCGGCCACCACTTGCTGGCCTGGTTCGAAATGCTCAGCCGCGATTACGAGCGCCTGGTGGATTGCCGCAAGCGCGCCAACCGCATGCCATTGGGCAGCGCCGCACTGGCGGGCACCACGTACCCGATCGACCGCGAGTACACTGCACAACTGCTGGGGTTTGACGCCGTGGGCGGCAACTCCCTGGACGGTGTGTCGGACCGCGACTTCGCTATCGAATTCTGCGCCGCCGCCAGTATCGCGATGATGCACCTGTCGCGCTTCTCCGAAGAACTGGTGCTGTGGACCAGCGCGCAATTCCAGTTCATCGACCTGCCCGACCGCTTCTGCACCGGCAGCTCAATCATGCCGCAAAAGAAAAACCCCGACGTGCCCGAGCTGGTACGTGGCAAGAGCGGCCGCGTATTCGGCGCGCTGATGGGCCTGCTGACCCTGATGAAAGGCCAACCCCTGGCCTACAACAAGGACAACCAGGAAGACAAGGAACCGCTGTTCGACGCTGCCGACACCCTGCGCGATTCGCTACGTGCCTTTGCCGACATGATCCCGGCGATCAAGCCCAAGCACGCGATCATGCGGGAAGCGGCGCTGCGCGGGTTCTCCACTGCGACCGACCTGGCTGACTACCTGGTACGCCGTGGCCTGCCGTTCCGTGACTGCCACGAAATCGTCGGCCATGCCGTGAAATACGGCGTGGAAAGCGGCAAGGACCTGGCGGAAATGAGCCTGGAAGAACTGCGCAAGTTCAGCGACCAGATCGAGCAGGATGTGTTTGCCGTGCTGACCCTGGAAGGTTCGGTGAATGCACGCAACCACATAGGCGGCACTGCGCCAGCGCAGGTCAAGGCAGCCGTCGTGCGCGGCCAGGCCCTGCTCGCCAGCCGCTAAACGCATCAATGTGGGAGGAGCAAGTCGAACCGTCGCACCGCCCCTCCCACATTGCTTACTTCTTCGCCGCAATCATCGCCATGAACGCCGGCATCGCCGCTTCCCTGTCCGCCGCCACCTTCAAGGCGTTAGGCATGGCATGCAAGCGCTCCAGCAACGCCTTGGCCGCCGGCAATTCTGCCAGCAGATCCAGACCAAACAGTTTCTCGCCCACGCCGCAGGCGAGGTTCAGGCTGTACATGAAATACAGATCGGCAATCGTAAAGCTCTCCCCTGCGACATAGGGCGCGAACTTGCCGTGCCGAGCTAAAGACGCGACCCCCAGCAGCAACTCGGCCCGGGCTTTGTCCTTGATCGCCTCCGGCACCGGCATGCCGAAAAACGCTTCGGCGAAACAGGCACGGGCGGGTAGCTCGATGTACAGCTCGATTTCCCTGCACAATGCCAGCACCTGGGCGCGCTGAAACGGCTCCGCCGGCAACAGTGCAGTGCCTTCCTGGGTTTGCTCGATGTATTCGAGGATCACACTGGTTTCGTTGATAAAGCCCTGTTTGACCCCCAGCACCGGCACCTTGCCCCGCGGGCTGACCGTCAGGGCTGCAGGCGTTTGCCCGGCAAAAAAAGGCACCTCTTCGAACGTCAGGCCTTTCTCCATGAGCGCCAGCTTGACCATGTTGTAGTAGTTGCTGACCGAAAATCCGTACAGTTTGAGCATCGCAGAGCCTCCAGGCCGTGTGCGGGGTTGGCTGCATGAGTTATAGATCCGCCCGACCAACCTGGCTAGCAGCATCACCTGCCTGAATGGAGGTAGACTGGCGCCCTTTCCTTGAGGAGCCTGCCATGAGCGAGCCGACCGATATCGACAACGACGAAGAAGAGTTCACCGAAAGCACACTGACCCAGGCCATCGAAAACCAGATCGAAAGCGACAATCCGCCTGCCGCCAAGGCCACGTTCAACAAGCTGACGCTGGTGGGTTACGAGCGCGAAGAGATTTTGAATCTGATGGCCCATGTGCTGGCAGTGGAAATCGACAAGATGCTCGACGAAGACCGCGCCTTCAATACCGACTGGTATGAAACAGCCTTGCGCGCGCTGCCCGAACTGCCGCCTGAAAACGCCTGAAGCGAGCGCCCGCGTGGCCGGGAAGCCTGCTTCCTCGCCACAACACTGCGCCATATCAACACCCGCGAGTTTCCCACTGGACAGCCCGCCAAAGTACGTTCACCTTAGGGCCTGCTAGCCTCTAACAAATTCTTAGAAAGTCTGGAGTCCCTATGTCGTATACCCCTGAGCTGGTTGCCGAACTGGAAATCCTTGCACTCTTCAACCTGGGCAGCTCCCAGGAAGGTCTGAAAGTCCATCAGACTGCCGCACCGACCGCTATCGCCGCCGCCAAACGCCTGTTCGAGAAAAAACTGATCGACCAACCGGACGGAGGCTACCTGACCAGCCTTGGCCGGGACGCCGCAGAACAAGCCCAATCCCTGCTGACCATCCTGACCACCACCACGACCAAAGAAGCTGCCTGATTCCGGATACTGCCCATGGGGTCCGCCTGCCGCGGATTCCTAGGGCGTTGCCGTGGGCTGGATAAAATTCTGACGCCAAAAAGCGCTTCCCCTCTAAACCTCCTACGCTTCTGACTGTAAACTCCTACACGGCCGCCCATGTCGGGCCTTGCGCGCCACCGAGTTCGACATGACCCGCACCCATGAAATCCGCCCCGACCTGGACGAAGGCATCGACCGCAAGGTGCTGGCCCAGTTGCGCGCGCGCTTCATGGCGCTTAACGAAGGGCGTATGGCCCGGGCCATCGAAGGGCTGACGCCGCGCCAGCAAAGCGTATTGACCCTGCTGCCGCTGTTTTTTCACGTCAATCACCCGCTGTTGCCCGGTTACGTGTCGGGCAGCACCCCGGCCGGGCTGTCGAATTTCGAACCCGACGCCCAGGCCCTGAGCGAAGCCCAGCGCCTGACCCGTTCGTTTTCCTACAAGCCGCGTCACGGCAAACCGCCGCAGCCGATCCATGGCCTGTTCCTGATGGGCAGCCTCGGCACCCTGGCCCAGGCCGATCAAAGCGACATGGACGTATGGGTATGTCACGCCCCCGACCTGGGCGAGAACGAACTGGTCGAGCTGCGCAAGAAATGCCAGTTGCTCGAAGCCTGGGCCCTGAGCATGGGTGCCGAAGCGCATTTTTTCCTGATCGAGCCGACCCGTTTTGTATTGGGCGAGCGCGACACGCAACTGAGCTCCGACGACTGCGGCACAACCCAGCACTATTTGTTGCTGGATGAGTTCTATCGCACCGCCATCTGGCTCGCCGGCCGCACGCCGATCTGGTGGCTGGTGCCGGTATACGAAGAAGTCCGCTACGCCGAGTTCACCCACACGCTGATTTCCAAACGCTTTATCCGCGCCGATGAAACCCTCGACCTCGGTCATCTGGCGCGCATCCCACCCGGCGAATTTATTGGCGCCGGGCTGTGGCAACTGTTCAAGGGCATCGAATCGCCCTACAAGTCGCTGCTCAAGCTGCTGTTGACCGAGGTCTACGCCAGCGAGCACCCGAATGTGCAGTGCCTGAGCCTGCGCTTCAAGCGGGCGGTGTTCGCCAACAAGATGGTCCTGGACGAGCTGGACCCGTATGTCGTGGTCTATCGCCGCATCGAGGAATACCTCAACGCGCGCAACGAGCCGGAACGCCTGGAACTCGTACGGCGCGCACTGTATTTGAAGGTCAACCGCAAGCTCAGCGCCGGCCAGCGCACCCTCGGCTGGCAGCACCTGTTGCTGGAGCGCCTGGCCCGTGAATGGGGCTGGGACCCGCGTCAACTGGCCCTGCTCGACAGCCGCAGCCAGTGGAAAGTGCGCCAGGTGGCCTCCGAGCGCCGCGCCCTGGTCAGTGAGCTGAACTACAGCTATCGCTTCCTGACCCAGTTCGCCCGCACCGAGCAGACCGTCAGCCTGATCAACAAGCGCGACCTCAATGTGCTTGGCCGCCGTCTCTACGCGGCGTTTGAACGCAAGGCGGGCAAGGTCGAATTCATTAACCCCGGCATCGCCCCGGACCTGGCCGAAGACACCCTGACCCTGGTGCAATCCCCCAACCGCAAGGAACCGGACCAGCATCATTGGGGGCTGTACAACGGCAGCCTCACCGCTCTGGAGTCGGAGCACTTCGCGCCGATCAAGCGCAGCCGCGACCTGCTGGAAATGCTCACCTGGTGCCACCGCAACGGCGTGATCGACAGCAGCACCCGCCTGGCGCTGCACCCGGGCGTCAGCGACATGACCGAATTCGAACTGTTCAACCTGCTGGGCAGCCTGCAACAGACCATCGCCCTGCCCCTGCCCAGCGTCGATGAAGATCGCCTGCTGCGCTCGGCGGTGCCGGAAGACGTGCTGCTGCTGATCAACGTCGGCGTCGACCCGCTCAAGCACCACCGCGACCTGAACATCCTGATGACCACCGAGCGCACCGACTCGCTGAGTTACGCCGGCGTGCGTGACAACCTGGTGCTGACCCTCGACCAGGTCACGCTCAACAGTTGGAACGAGGTGATGGTCAGTCGCTACGACGGCCCCCATGCCCTGCTCGATTGCCTGCGCGACTACCTCAACCAATTGCCGTCGGACCACCTGCCACGCCTGCGGGTGCGCTGCTTCTGCCACAACCGCGCGCAGTTCATTGCCCGGCGCGTGGAAGAAATCTTCGACACCGCGCAGAACCTGCTGCTGGGCCAGGGCAACCACCGCTACCTGCTGCAGGTGCAGCAGCACTATCACGTGATGGAGCTGATGCCAGGCCAGGCTACCCACGTATCACTGGCGACCCAGGACGCACTGATCGCCTACCTCAGCGAAGAACTGGCCAGTTACAGCCCGTTGCACCTGGACGCGATGGCCCTGGAAGACCACGACCTGGCGTTGCTGCTACCGATGGGCATGGCCGATTGCGTGCAGGTGTTTTACCGGGTCAACGAAGGCTTCGCCGAGCTGTATGTGCTGGATGAGTTCAATGCGCTCTGGCAACAACGCTTGCCGTTCCACGATGAACAGAGCCTGTTGGCGCCGTTACAGCGCTTTCTGCAGTCGATCATCTATCGCCGGGACGCGTTGTCGCCCGTGGACCCGCAAGAACCGCTGGGTGCGGTGCAAACCCTGTATTACCAACTGCTGCCATCGGGCAGCAACCGCGCACGCAGCATCGAGTCTCGGCCGGCGCCGCAAAACCCGGCCAACAAGCCGTTTTATGACGTGCAGGCGATTATCGGCAAGGCAACGCCGGGCCAGGTGGGGATTACCCTGTACTGCAATCAGCGGGAGTTTTCCGAACTGGAATTTGGCGACCAGCTGTTTGCAGTGGTCGCCCAGGAGATCGTCGGGCAACGCCGGGAAACCGAGCGCTACCGCTGCTATATCACTGATCTGGACCTGTCGGGTCTGCTCGGTGATGTGCACAGCCCGAGCAATTTGTACCTGCGTTACAAGGCCGAGCTGGAACAGGCGCTCAATGAAGCGCTGAGCCGGACCTAAAGCGAGAAGGCACCGCCGTCTTTGGGCTGGTTTTCTACACTGAGCAGTTCGAGCTTGAGGGTCTTGCCGCCGGGCGCAGGCCAGTCGATGTGCTGGCCCACTTTCAGGCCGAGCAATGCGCTGCCCACTGGTGCCAGGATCGAAATCTTGCCTGCGTCGGCGTTCGCATCCTTGGGGTAAACCAGGGTCAGGTGATAGTCCTTGCCGCTGCCTTGCTCGCGGCAATGCACGCTGGAGTTCATGGTCACGACATCTGCAGGTACTTCATCGTGGCCAACCACTTCTTCGGCGCGGTCGAGTTCGTGCTGCAGGGCTTCTACGCCCGGCGAGTTCTCGCCGACACGGTCGATCAGTTGCTCAAGACGCTGCACGTCGAGACGGGTAAGAATGATGGAAGGTGCGGTCATGATTCAGGCAGACTCCTTTTTTCTGCACAAAAAAGCAAAACCCCGCCAGGAAAAGGCGGGGTTCTCACGGACCTCGATGAGTTGAGGTGTACCCGGACACTACCACAGCACCGCAAATAAACAAGAAGGGCTCAAGGCGCGACTTTGCGTCGCTCGGCCTGGGCCACGATCACTCGCCGCCGCTGATCGTCGGCGGAGCGCCATTCACGGATGTCTTCCACATGGCGAAAGCAGCCAAGGCAGACTTTTTGCTCGTCCAGCCGACACAAGCTGATACAAGGTGACGGCACCGCCGCGCTGACATTACTGAACAACGGCTTGGGCGGACGTACAGGCGCTGGCTGGTTCACGATCAGTTCTCGTCGGGGTTCAGCTCATCGAAGCCCAACTCGACGCCGGCCTGTTCCTGAGTGATACGCGCGAGCATTTCGCTGAGCAGCTCATCGCTGGTATCGCACTGCCAATTGCGGTCTTCTTCGTTGTAATCGAAGTGAAAACCGCCGGAACGTGCTGCCAGCCACAGTTGGCGCAACGGCTCCTGGCGACTGAAGATCAGTTGAGTGCCGTTCTCGAACTTGACGGTCAGCACCCCGGCCGAGTTTTCCAGGTCCACATCCAGGCCGCTCTCGTCGAAAATATCTTCCAGCGCGTGCTGGGTCGAATCCACCAGGTCGTGAAAACGGGCTTCGGTCAAACTCATTGCGGCAACCTCAAAAGTGTCTGGTTTTGCTCAAGCGCCGCACGATACGGTCGCGCTCCGCCGATTGCAAAGGATACCGAGTTCGTTACCGATGACGGTAAGAAATATCCCCAGCTACCGTAAGCTGCTTCGCTACTATCTCGGCAAACCCCCGCCGGACGGGTATTCCGGCGCATAGGCAAGCTGGCGGGTGGTCGGTATACTCGGGCGCAATTAATGCATATTCAAGGATTTCGCCATGAAGCGCCTGATCTCTTCCCTTGCTGCGCTCGTCGCGGTCGCTTGCCTCGTTAGTGCCTGTGGTCAAAAAGGCCCGCTGTACCTGCCCGATGACAGCAAAGACCCAAATGAACAGGCGCAATCGTCGCAGAAACCGCAAAAAGCGCACAAGCACGACACTTACTAAGGGAAACCCATGGACGCTTTTAACTACCGGAACGGCGAGCTGTTCGCGGAAGGCGTGGCGCTGTCCGCGATTGCCGAGCGCTTTGGCACCCCGACCTATGTGTACTCGCGCGCGCATATCGAAGCCCAATATCGCTCTTTCACCGACCCGCTGAACGGCGTGCCACACCTGGTGTGCTACGCGGTCAAGGCCAACTCCAACCTGGGCGTGCTCAATGTCCTGGCGCGTCTGGGCGCCGGTTTCGACATTGTCTCCCGTGGCGAGCTGGAACGGGTTCTGGCCGCTGGCGGCCAGGCTGACAAAATCGTCTTCTCCGGCGTCGGCAAGAGCCGCGAAGACATGCGCCGCGCCCTGGAAGTCGGCGTGCATTGCTTCAACGTCGAATCCACCGACGAACTGGAGCGCCTGCAAGTCGTCGCTGCCGAGATGGGCGTTCGCGCGCCGATCTCCCTGCGCGTCAACCCGGACGTCGACGCCGGCACCCACCCGTACATTTCCACCGGTCTCAAAGAGAACAAGTTCGGCATCGCCATCGCCGACGCCGAGGACGTGTACATCCGCGCCGCCCAACTGCCGAACCTGGAAGTGCTGGGTGTCGACTGCCATATCGGCTCGCAACTCACCACCCTGCCTCCGTTCCTGGATGCCCTCGACCGCCTGCTGGCGCTGACCGACCGCCTCGGCGAGTGCGGCATCTACCTGCAGCACATCGACCTCGGTGGCGGCGTGGGCGTGCAGTATCGCGATGAAGAGCCGCCGCTGATCGGCGACTACATCAAGGCCGTGCGCGAACGCCTGGAAGGCCGCGGCCTGGCGCTGATGTTCGAGCCGGGCCGCTACATCGTCGCCAATGCCGGCGTGCTGCTGACCCAGGTCGAGTACCTCAAGCACACCGAGTACAAGGATTTCGCCATCGTCGACGCGGCGATGAACGACCTGATCCGCCCGGCGCTGTACCAGGCCTGGATGAATGTCACCGCCGTAACGCCCCGCAACATCGAAGCGCGCGCCTATGACGTCGTCGGCCCGATCTGCGAAACCGGCGACTTCCTGGCCAAGGATCGTCAGTTGGCCCTAGAAGAAGGCGATCTGCTGGCCATTCATTCGGCCGGTGCCTACGGGTTTGTCATGAGTTCCAACTACAACACCCGCGGGCGTACCGCCGAGGTGCTGGTGGACGGTGATCAAGCGTTTGAAGTGCGTCGCCGCGAGACGGTAGCCGAGTTGTATGCTGGCGAAAGCCTGCTGCCGGAGTAAGCCATGCTGTTGCGTTTTACCAAGATGCACGGGCTGGGCAATGACTTCATGGTTCTTGACCTGGTCAGCCAGCATGCGCACATTCTGCCCAAGCACGCTAAACAGTGGGGCGACCGCCATACCGGCATCGGTTTCGACCAGTTGCTGATCGTTGAGGCGCCCAGCAACCCGGAGGTGGATTTCCGTTACCGGATCTTCAACTCCGACGGTTCCGAAGTGGAACAGTGCGGCAACGGTGCGCGCTGCTTCGCCCGCTTTGTGCTGGACAAGCGCCTGACCGCCAAGCGGCAGATTCGCGTCGAGACCAAGAGCGGCGTGATCGAGCTGGATGTCCGCAGCGACGGCCAGATCAGCGTCAACATGGGCGCGCCACGCCTGGTGCCGGCGGATATTCCGTTCCAGGCCACCGAGCAGGCCACCCGCTACACCGTTGACGTCGACGGCCAGGCTGTCGAACTGGCCGCCGTGTCCATGGGCAACCCCCATGCGGTGCTGCGCGTCGACGACATCAATAGCGCGCCGGTGCATGAGCTGGGGCCGAAGATCGAACATCACCCGCGCTTTCCGGCACGGGTCAATGTGGGCTTCCTGCAGGTGATCGACCGCTCCCGCGCGCAATTGCGTGTATGGGAGCGCGGCGCCGGTGAAACCCAGGCCTGCGGCACCGGTGCTTGCGCCGCTGCCGTGGCCGCGATCAGCCAGGGGTGGATGGATTCGCCGCTGCTGATCGACCTGCCCGGCGGACGCTTGTCCATCGAATGGGCAGGCCCCGGCCACCCGGTGATGATGACCGGGCCAGCCATGCGCGTATACGAAGGACAGGTCCGTCTATGAGTGAGCCAAGCAAATGACCGATAAGCCTCAAGTACCCGCACAAGCATCCCCGAGCGACAGCCTGGAGGCCGCTGCTGTCGCGGCGTACCTTGAGGCTAATCCGGACTTCTTCGTCGAGCACGAAGAACTGCTGCCGGCCCTGCGCATCCCCCACCAGCGCGGCGATACCGTGTCGCTGGTGGAGCGGCAGATGAAGATCCTGCGCGAGCGCAACATCGAAATGCGCCATCGGCTCTCGCACTTGATGGACGTAGCCCGCGATAACGACCGCCTGTTCGACAAGACCCGGCGCCTGATTCTGACGCTGATGGACGCCACCAGCCTGGAAGAAACGGTGATCGCCGTGGAAGACAGCCTGCGCCAGGACTTCCAGGTGCCCTTCGTCAGCCTGATCCTGTTCAGCGACAACCCGATGCCGGTAGGCCGCTGGGTCAGCGGCGGCGAAGCGCAAACGGCGATTGGCGGCCTGCTTTCCGAAGGCAAGACCATCAGCGGCACCTTGCGCGAACATGAGTTGGACTTTTTGTTTGGCGCCGAGCAGCGCAAGCAGATCGGCTCTACGGCGGTGGCCGCCCTCAGCCATCAAGGCCTGCATGGGGTACTGGCCATCGCCAGCCGTGACCCTGCGCACTACAAAAGCTCGGTGGGCACGCTGTTCCTGACCTACATCGCCGAAGTGCTGGGCCGCGTACTACCGCGTTTCACCACCGCCCTGCGCGCGGTGCGCTAACCATGGAACGGCAACTGGACGCTTACTGCGCTCACCTGCGCAGCGAGCGCCAGGTGTCGCCCCACACCCTGGAAGCCTACCGGCGGGACTTGAACAAGGTTCTGGCCTACTGCCAAAAGCAGCAGATCCCCAGTTGGAAAGCCCTGGATATCCAGGGGCTGCGCAGCCTGATCGCGCGCCTGCACCAGCAGGGCCAATCTTCGCGCAGCCTGGCACGCCTGCTGTCGGCGGTGCGCGGCCTGTATCACTACCTCAACCGCGAAGGCCTGTGCGATCACGACCCGGCCAATGGCCTGGCCCCGCCCAAGGGCGAGCGGCGGCTGCCCAAGACTCTCGACACAGACCGCGCCCTGCAATTGCTCGATGGCGCCGTCGAGGATGATTTCCTGGCCCATCGCGACCAGGCGATCCTGGAGCTGTTCTATTCTTCGGGCCTGCGTCTGTCGGAACTGACCGGGCTGAACCTCGATCAACTTGACCTGGCCGACGGCCTGGTGCAAGTGCTCGGCAAGGGCAGCAAGACCCGTGTGCTGCCGGTGGGTAGAAAAGCCCGCGAAGCCTTGCAACTGTGGCTGCCCCTGCGCGCACTGACCAACCCGGCGGACGACGCCGTGTTCGTCAGCCAGCAGGGCCGGCGCCTGGGCCC